>NZ_CANPVT010000007.1:21067-213500 GCF_947581735.1 Candidatus Palauibacter soopunensis | reverse complement strand
TTAGACTTACGTGATTTCCTGCCGGGATTCAGATCTCCGGTGCTCCGCCTGACGGGCACGGACCCGGAGCGGGTCCACGCGCTTCCCCTCCCCACCTGGCCGCGGCGGGAGTGCCTGATCCAGGCGCCGCACCGGTTCGGCTACGACCGGGCGTACCGGGACGCGGGGATGACGATCGTCGAGGCGGAGACGCGGGAGGACTTCCGGGCGAAGCTGACGGAACGGACGGCGATGATCGCCGCCCTCGCGACGGCGGAACGGCAGACGATGTTCGCGCCTCCGGCCCCCGTGGACTGGGCGCCGGCTCCCGGGCCGGAGGTCATGACCGTGCGCGAGCAGATCGAGATCGGGCGCGATGCGGGCGTCCCCGTGCTGGTGGACATGGCGTCGGACCTCCCGACCGGGGTGGGTCTCGTGGAGTTCGTCGAGGCGGGGGCGGACCTGATCGTGATCAGCGGCGGCAAGGGGATCGGCGGCCCGCAGTCGTCCGGCATCCTGGCCGGGCGGGCGGACCTCGTCGAAGCGGCCCGTCTGAACGCCTCGCCGAACGATGGCATCGGCCGGGGCATGAAGGTGGGAAAGGAGGAGATCGTCGGTCTCGTGGTCGCCCTGGACCGCTACGTGGAGCGCGATGTCGAATCGTGGGTCGCGGGCTGGTCCGACATGGCCCGTCGCATCGCCGCCGACCTCGCCGACGTCCCCGGCCTCACCGCCGAGGTCGTGACGAACACCGCGGGCTACGAGGACGTGGAACTCACCTGGGACCCCGACGTCATCTCCCTCACCACCGACGAGGCGAAAGCCGGACTCATGGCCGCGGAGCCGCGCCTCGCCTACCTGATGACGATCCGCACGCGCCTCCTCCGCGAGGGCGAGGATGCGCTCGTCGCCCGCACCCTCCGCGACTTCTTCACCGAAGCGGCCGCCACCGCCTGAACGCCGGGCCGTCGGTGATTGTCGCGACGGGCTTCGTCTATCTAGGTTTGCGGGCCGCGGTCCAACCGGAACAGGAGCAGGAGCCCCATGCGCAAGCTGGCCATCGTCACGCCGACCACGCTCACCCTCGCCGCAGCCGTCTTCGTCGCGGCGGACTTTGCCGTCGCGCCCTCGGCGCTCGCGGCCCAGGAGGCCGTCGCCTTCGACTCCGCCGACGTGGCGGGCCTCAGCTTCCGCTCCATCGGGCCGCCGCGGGGCGGCCGGAGCACGGCCGTGGCAGGGATCACCGAGCAGCCGCTCACCTATTTCATGGGCGCGACGGGTGGCGGCGTGTGGCGCACGGACGACGCCGGCCTCAACTGGCGCAACATCTCCGACGGCTACATCGAGACGGGCTCGATCGGAGCGATCGACGTGGCGGACAGCGACGCCAACGTCATCTACGTGGGCACGGGCTCGGCCCCCATCCGCGGAAACGTGTCGAAGGGGATCGGCGTCTACCGCAGCACGGACGGCGGCGACTCGTGGACCCACATCGGACTCCCGAACGCGGGGCAGATCGGCCGCATCGAGGTCCACCCGCACGATGCCGACGTCGCCTTCGTGGCCGCGCTCGGCGACCCGTTCGGGCCCCACCCGGAGCGCGGCGTCTTCCGCACGTCGGACGGCGGGGAGACGTGGGACCACGTGCTCGCGATCTCCGACACCACCGGCGTCGTGGACCTCGCGATCAACCCGGCGAATCCGCGCATCATCTTCGCCGCGGCGTGGCGGGGCGAGCGCAAGCCGTGGACCGCGATCTCCGGTTCTGAGGAGTCCGGCGTGTTCCGGTCGACCGACGGCGGGGACACGTGGAACCGGCTCGAGGGCGGACTCCCCACCGGACTCGTGGGCAAGGCGGCGGTCACGGTTTCCCGGGCGAACCCCGACCGGGTGTGGGTGCTCATGGAGGCGCCCAACGACCAGGGCGGCGTCTACCGCTCCGAGGACGGGGGCGACAGCTGGCGGCGGGTGAACGACGACCGCGGGCTCCAGCAGCGGGCCTGGTACTACACGCACATCTACGCCGACCCGGTGGACGAGAACACGGTGTACGCCCTCAACGTCGGCTACAACAAGTCCATCGACGGCGGCGCGACGTGGCAGGGGTACAGCGTCCCGCACGGGGATGTGCACGACCTGTGGATCAACTACGAGAACCCCGACTTACAGGTCGTGGCGAACGACGGCGGCGGGCAGGTGACGACGACCGGCGCGGAGAGCTGGTCCACGTACTACAACCAGGTCACGGCCGAAATGTACCGGGTGTTCGTCGACAACCAGTTCCCCTACCGGGTGTACGGCTCGCAGCAGGACAACTCCACGATCATGGTGCCGAGCCGCGCCATGCCGGCGGTGCAGCCGGCGCAGCACTGGGCCGCGGTCGGGGGCTGCGAGAGCGGCCACATCGCGATCGACCCGCGGAACCCGAACGTGACGTACGCGGGCTGCTACGGCGGCAGCATCAACCGGGTGGACCGGGCCACGGGCGACGTCCGGCAGATGCTCCTCTATCCGCAGCTCCAGCTGGGACAGGCCCCGAAGACGATGAAGCACCGCTTCCAGTGGAACGCGCCCATCCGGATCTCCCCGCACAACCCCGACGTCATCTATCACACGTCGCAGTACGTGAACCGGACATCGGACGCGGGATACTCGTGGGAGACGATCAGCCCCGACCTCACGCGCAACGACACGACGAAGATGGAGCACGCGGGCGGGCGCATCACGTGGGACAACACCGGGGTGGAGATGTACGGGACGATCTTCGCCTTCGAGGAATCGCCGCACGAGGCGGGCGTCCTGTGGGTGGGCTCCGACGATGGCCTCATCCACGTCTCGCGGGACGACGGGGCGAACTGGACGGACGTGACGCCCGGCGACCTGCCGGAGTTCTCGACCGTCAACGTGATCGACCTTTCGGCGCACGGCCCGGGGCGGGCGCACGTCGCCGTCTACCGCTACCGGATGCAGGACAACACGCCCTACATGTGGCGCACGGACGACTACGGGGAGAGCTGGACCCGCCTCTCGGGGAACGGGATCGAGCCCGGCCACTTCGTGCGCGTCGTGCGCGAGGACCCGGTGCGGGAGGGACTCCTCTACGCGGGCACCGAGTACGGGCTCTACGTGAGCTTCGACGGCGGCGGCAACTGGCAGCGCTTCCAGCAGAACCTGCCGATCACGCCGATCACGGACATGCTCGTGCACGAGGGCGACCTCGTCATCGGCACGCAGGGCCGCTCGTTCTGGATTCTCGACGACGTGTCGCCGCTCCGGACGATGTCCGCGGCCACACTGGCGGCCGACGTCCACCTCTACACGCCGCGCGATGCGGTGCGCGCGCAGAGCGTCTTCCCCAACGGGGCGGCGATTCACTTCGCGCTCGGCGAGGGGATGGAGGAGACGATCAACCTCGAGATCGTGGATGGGGGCGGCGAGGTCGTGCGGGTCTACTCCTCGAACCCCGGTTCGTGGGATGATGAGGCGAAGGCGGCGATCGGGCGCCCGTCGACGTGGTCGCCGGACCGCCTGCAGACGACCGCCGGCCTCAACCGCATGGTGTGGAATCTCCAGGGAGAGGGGCCCGACCTCGTGCAGGGCGCCCGGATCTGGGGCTTCACGGGCCGGGTGCCCGCCGTGCCCGGGCGCTATGAGGTCCGCCTGACGGCGGGCGAAGCGACGCAGACGCAGCCGCTCGCGGTCCACATCGACCCGCGGGTGGCCGACCAGGTCACGGTCGCCGACCTGCAGGCGCAGCACGACCTGATGGTGCGGGTGCGCGGGCTGCTCCAGCAGTCGCACGACGCGGTGCGCGAGGTACGGTCGGTGCGGTCGCAGATGAGCGACATCGCGACCTCGGTGGAGGAGGCCGGCTACGGCGACGACTTCACGGAGATGGCGGACGCGGCGGGCGAGAAGCTCACGGACGTGGAGGAGGAACTCTTCCAGACGCGGAACCGGTCCGGGCAGGACATGCTCAACTTCCCGCCCATGCTCGACAACGAGATCGCGAACCTGTACGGCTACATCGGGTCCACGTACGACCGGCCCAACGCGGTGGCGGCGGTCCGCGCCGACGAACTCGAGGCCGAACTCGGGGGGTGGCTGAACACGCTCCAGCAGATCATCGACACGGACGTCGCGGAGTTCAACAACCGGCTCCGCGAGGCCGGCGTCCCCGGCGTCATCGTGCGCACCCCGCCGCGCGCCACGAGCTGATCGGCGTGGGCGTCCGGTGAGTCGACGGCGAAGAGGCCCGCGGGTCGTGCCCGCGGGCCTGCTGGCGCTCGTCGTCCTCTCGGCCGCGGGGTGCGGCGAGGAAAGCACCGCGCCGCCCACGGCATCTCCCAACCGGCGGCCGACGCCGACGAGCACGATCCCGCCACAGGAACTGGCGGCCGGCGACACGCTCACCCTGGACGCGGCGGCCTATTTCACGGACCCGGACGGGGACGCCCTGACGTACTCCATCGAGACTTCCGACGCCGGCGTCGCCTCGGCCTCGCTTTCGGGCGCCACCGTCACCGTCGTCGGGGTCGCGCCGGGCGAAGCGCGAGTCACGATCCGCGCCCGCGATCCCCGGGCGCTCCAGGCCCGGCTGGACTTCAGCGTCCTCGTACCTGAACTCGTGACGGCGGATCACGTCGTGCTGCGGGCGTTCTACGAAGCGACGGGCGGCGAGGGCTGGAACAACGATGACAACTGGCTGTCCGGGCGGCCGCTGGATACGTGGCATGGCGTGGGCGTGGACGCGGCGGGGCGGGTGACGGACCTCGACCTCGACTTCAACGGACTCGAGGGGCATCTGCCCCCGGAACTCGGCGACCTCGACCGGCTCCAGTCGCTCATCCTGTCGCGAAACGCGCTCGCGGGGACGATCCCGCCGGAACTGGGCCGGCTGCCGATTCTCGTGCACCTGGATCTTCGCGACAACCACTTCGATGGCGAGATCCCGCCGCTGATCGGCGACTTCGGCTACCTGGACGAACTGGACCTCAGCCTCAACGGATTCGGGGGGCGAATCCCGGCCGCGCTGGGCAATCTTCGCGACCTGCGTCGGCTGGATCTGAGCGACAACGATCTCACGGGACCCATCCCGCCCGGACTCGGAGACCTCAGGCGACTCGAGGTCCTGCTGCTCATGCGCAACGACCTCGAAGGTCCGGTGCCCGCGACGTTCGGGCGCCTGGCGGCGCTGCGGGCGCTGAACCTGTCGGACAACGCCGGGCTCGCCGGCCCGCTGCCCGTCGAGTTGACGTCGATGCGGCGACTGGTCCAGCTCCACCTGGGCGGTTCGGCGCTGTGTGCGCCCGTCGAACCCGCCTTCCGGGACTGGCTGGAGCGGCTGTACAGACACCGGGTCGCCGCGTGCGGGCAGGACGCATCGATCGTGCTCACGCAGGCCGTACAGTCATCACGGTTCCCGGTGCCGCTCGTGGCCGGGGATTCCGCGCTCCTGCGCGTGTTTCTCACCGCACCGGAGGGGGCGTCCGTCGATTTCCCGGCCGTCCGGGCCCGGTTCTACGTGGAGGGCGCCGAAACCCACGTCGTCGACATTCCCGCGCAGTCGAACCCCGTGCCGACGGAGATCCAGGAAGGCGATCTCGCCACAACGGCAAACGCCGTGATTCCCGGACGGGTCGTGCAGCCGGGGCTCGAAATCGTCGTCGAGACGGACCCCGACGGCACGCTGGACCCGGCCCTGGGACTCACGCGGCGGATCCCCGACAGCGGGCGGCGGGCGGTCGATGTCCGGAGGATGCCCACGTTCAAAGTCACGGTGATCCCGTTCGTGCTGACCTCGGACCCGGACGCGTCGATCGTGAGTCTCGTGAACAATCTGACGCCGGAGCACGAACTCTTCTGGGACACGCGTACGCTGCTCCCGGTCGGAGCCATGACGGTCAGAGGGCACGAGGCCGTCATGACATCCACGAACAACCAGAGCGCGCTCCTGGGCCAGACGGCGGCGATACGCGCCGCGGAGGGATCCATCGGGCACTACATGGGCACGATGACGAACAGCGATGGCGGAGGCCTGGCCTTCGTCGGCGGGTTCGCCAGCTTCTCCAGTCATGATCGGGCCGACATCGTCGGGCACGAGTTCGGGCACAACATGAGCCTCAGCCACGCCCCCTGCAGCGCGACCGGCCCCGACCCCTGGTATCCCGAAGAGAACGGGCACATCGGCGCGTGGGGATACGATTTTCGCGACGGCGGGCTGCTCGTGCCGCCGGACAGGCCCGACATCATGGGATACTGCGATCCGCACTGGATCGGGGACTATCACTTCTACAATGCGATGCGCTTCCGCCTGCGCACCGAGCCGACCACATCGGCCTCGCGCGCGGTCGCCGGCGGCAATGACCGCACGCTGCTGCTGTGGGGCGGCGTGAGCGAAGAGGGCGCCCTCTACCTGGAGCCCGCGTTCGTCCTCGACGCTCCGCCTTCCCTGCCCCGGGGCGGCGGCGATTATCGTATTCGCGGCCGGAACGCGTCGGGTGAAGAACTGTTCGCGTTGCGCTTCGACATGTGGCGCATCGCTCATGGGAACGGAGCCCTGGGTTTCGCCTTCGCCGTGCCCGTCCGGCCCGGTTGGGCGGGAGCGCTCGCGAGTCTCACGCTCTCGGGGCCCGGCGGATCCTTCACGCTCGACGGCGAGGGCGACCTTCCCGCCGCCATCGTGCGCAACCCCGCGACCCGGCAAGTGCGCGCGATCCTGCGGGATCCGTCACCCGCGGGACTGGCCGGGGCGGTGGCGGAGGCGCTGGCCCTGGATCCCGCCCTGGAGGCGCTGGTCAGCCGCGGGATCCCCGACCCCGCGGACTGGGACCGGTAGCCGGACCGGGCCGCCAACCCTTCGCGCTACCCGCCTTCGCGGTCCCGCATGTCGGCCAGGGCGCCGGTGTCGATCGCGTCGCGAAGCGCGTGGAGTTCGTCGATCGTCAGGTTCCGTCCCTCCAGCTCGACGACGAAGCGGTCTTCGATGAACCAGGTGAACTCCGCGCGGCCGCGGTCGCCGCGCGTGCGGCGGAACTCCTCGATGGCCGGGTAGCCCTCGTACTCGATCGTGCGTTCCCACCCCCGGTCGCTCTCCTGGTCGACCGAGAGATCGAGCCACTCCACGAAGCCCTCGGAGCCGATCACCGGAAGCGCGCCGATGTCGAAGATGGCGACTTCGACCTCGGCCCCGTTCCTCCCCTCGTACTCGGCTTCGGCCGCCGACACGCGGAACCCGAAAGCTCCGCCCGTCGCGCCCTCGCGCGAGGTCCGTCTCAAGTCCCCCGCCCGCTCGGGCAGAACATCGTAGAACTCCCGGAAGTGGATCGGGTTGTCGACCAGCGCACCGGCGCTCAGTTCCTCGGCGAGGTCGGTCATGTGCTCGCCGATCTCTTCCACCGCGTCGGTGATGCTTGCCGCGATGTCGTCGGCGGCATCGCGCAGATCTTCACGCACTTCCTCTGCTTCGTCCCTCGACTCGCTGTCGCCGACGAAGATACAGCCCGCCGACGTGAGGCCGCAGAACAGGGCGCCCGCGAGGGCGATCCGCCGCGAGGGGCGGGCGAGAGAGCGACGATTCCGAAACATCTTTTCCTCCAGACGCTGAGCGCGGGGGTTAGGGGGCCTGTGCGCGCCTACGCGCCTCGCCGGAAGGAAGTGTCAGACCGCGGCCCGGAGGCGTCGGGCACCGGGGCCGGACCCGTCGCGGGGCGGGGCGGGACCCGTCGGGCCGTTGACCGGCGACCCGGGCGGTTCGATGGTGTTCCCATGAACCGCCCCCCGTCCCGTTCCGCCGTTTCGCCGAAGGCTCGCATCGCGGCGCTGGCTCGCGATGACAAGTGGTTCCTGGGGGGGCTGGACGGCGTGGTGTGGGCGCCGCCGTTCCCGGAGTGGTTGCACCGGCCGGGGTTCTGGGATCCGGTTCACCTGCTGCAGCACGAGGTCGGCCCCGGGTTCTCGGTAGCCCTCGTGGGCTCGGACGGGCGGGAGCGCCCTCTCCGCCGGGCGGCGCCCGGACCGGGCGGTGGCGAGCCGGCGGTCGGCAGGTGGCGGCCCGGGCGGCTGGCCGTCACATGGGCCGACGAGCGCGGCGCTCTCGTCGAGGAGCGCCGCCAGGTGCTGCCGGGCGGCATCCTGGAATCCGCCTGGGACGTGCCCCGCGACTTCGAGGGCCACCTCGTCGGCTTCACCGCGCAGCCGGCGGACGCGACGGACGGGGTGGCGCCGACGGCGGACGGGGTGGGCTGGACGCGGGCCGTCTCGGACGGGCGCGGCCAGGAACTGGTCCTGCGCATGGAACTCGCGGGCTCGGGATCGCCCGCGTGGCGGCGCGTCGTGCCGTCCGAGGGCCGCGGGGCGCCCGAATGGCGGCATTCGCCGTTCGCGGAAGATGTCGAGCTAAGCTCCGACCCGGACGCGCCCCGCTCCGGGTGGATCTGGATCGCCGTCGCGTTTCCGATGTCGTCGATCGACGGCGGCTCACCGGCGTTCCGGCTGACTCTCCACCTCCCGGGCGTAGAACCCCGACGCCCGGATTCTGCGTCCTCGGTTCCAACGTCCCCTACTCCAACGTCCCCTACTCCGACATCCCCTACTCCAACGTCCCCGCCGGGCGAGATCCCGGCGGCCTCCGCCTGGGAGTCCTTCTTCGGCGGTTTTCCGCACTTCGAGAGCGGCGATCCGTATCTCGACCGCACCTTCGACTACCGCGTCCATGGTCTCGGCCTGAACCGCATCGAGGGTTCGTGGGGGCCCGTGCGGCACCCCGCCATCGCGGAGGGCCCGGAGTACTTCCACGTGCCGATCGCCTACAGCGCGCAGTGCCACATGATGGAGATGCGGTGGCGGAAGGGCGGGCGCGAGGCGTGGGGCTCGCTCCTGAACTTCGTCGACAACCAGAAGCCCGACGGCTCCTTCCACGGGCGCCTCTATCCCGAGCGCCTCGAGGGAACGGACTTCTACCACGCGAACTGGGGCGATGCGCTGCTCGCGGTCGATGACATGCACCCGGATGCGGCGGCGCTGGCCCGCTGCTACGAGGGGCTGTCGCGCTACGCCCGCTGGCTGACGGCGGCGCGCGATCCCGAAGCGTCGGGGATGTTCACCGTCACGAACCATTTCGAGACGGGACAGGAGTATATGTCGCGCTACATGGCGGTGGACGGGGAGGCCGACGTGGCCGGGTGGCGTCCCCGGCTCCGGCTCAAGGGGATCGACGTCACGGTGTACGCGCACCAGTTGTTTCGCGCCCTCGCCGCCGTGGCGCGCCGTCTGGAGCGGGCGGGCGACGAGGCCGCGTGGCGCGAACTCGAGGCGCGCTGCCGGAGAGCGATCGACGAGCGCATGTGGTCGGCGGAGGCCGGGCTGTTCACGGATGTGGACGGACGCACGGGCGAGCGGACCGGCGTGAAGGCGGCGGTGGGGTTCTATCCGCTGCTTACCGGAGGCGTAGACGGGGCGCGGCTCGATGCCCTGCTCGACCACCTCGAGGATCCGGCGACGTTCGGGACGCGCTTCCCCCTGCCTTCGTCCAGCGTGGACGATCCGCGATTCTCGGCGGAGGGCATCTGGCGCGGGAAGCGCCGCAACTGCCCGTGGAACGGACGGGTTTGGCCGATGACGACGAGCCACGTGATCGAAGGGCTGCTGCGTTGCTGGCGCGGCGGGAACTCGCGGGCGCACGCGCGGGCGGGCGCCCTGGCGGCCGACATGCTCAACCGCTTCGCGCGCATGATGTTCACCGATGGCGATCCCGCGCGCCCCAACTGTTTCGAGCACTACAACCCGCACACGGGCCGCGCGTGCCACTTCCGGGGCATCGACGACTACCAGCACTCGTGGATCCTCGACCTGCTGGCGCGCGGATTCGGCGGGCTTCACGTGGACGCATCGGGCATCGAGGTGCGGCCGCTGCCGAACGGTCCGGCCCGCGTGTCGCTGGGACCGGCCGTCGCGCGGGGGCGCACCGTGTCGGTCGAGGTGGAACCCGAGCGGGTGAGCGCGACCGTGGACGGCGAGCGGTTCGACGGGCCGCGCGGCGAGGGCCTGCGGGTGCGATGGGCCTCGTGACGCGCGCGCCCCAGGGCGTGGAACTGCGCGGCGTGGAGAAGCGGTACGGCGAAGTCGTGGCCGTCCGGGCGCTGGACCTGGAGGTCCGGCCGGGAGAGCTGGTCGTGCTGGTGGGACCCTCGGGGTGCGGGAAGAGCACGCTGCTTCGCCTCATCGCCGGGCTCATCGCACCCACCGCCGGGGAGGTGTGGATCGGGGGACGGCGCGTGGACGACGTCGAGCCGGGCGCCCGCGATGTGTCCATGGTGTTCCAGAGCTACGCGCTCTACCCGCACATGACTGTGGCGGGGAATCTGGGCTTCGGCCTGCGCGTGCGCGGCACCCCGCGCGACGAGATCGAGCGGCGGGTGGCGGACGCCGCCGCCGCGCTCGGCCTCTCCGACCTGCTGTCGCGGAAGCCCGGCGAACTGTCCGGGGGACAGCGCCAGCGGGTGGCCCTGGGACGCGCCATGGTTCGCGATCCGGGCGTGTTCCTGTTCGACGAGCCGCTCTCGAACCTGGACGCGGAACTGCGCCTGCGGACGCGCGACGAGATCGCCGCCCTGCACCGGCGCCTCGGCACGACGATGATTTTCGTGACGCACGACCAGGTGGAAGCGCTGTCGCTGGGCGAGCGGGTCGCGGTCATGGACCGGGGCCGGCTCCAGCAGGTGGGCACGCCGGATGAGGTGTACCGCCGGCCGAGGAACCTGTTCGTGGCGGGCTTCGTGGGGTCGCCGCCCATCAACTGCATCCCGCTGGCCCGCGACGAGGGCGGACGCCTCATGGGCGGTCCGTTCGCCCTGCACGCGCCGTCGGACCTCGACCACGCGACGCTCGGGGTGCGGCCGGAGGACCTTGCCTTGGCCGCTGGCGGCGACGGCGGCGACCCGAGCGGGGCCGGCGGCTCGACCGGGGCCGGCGACTTCCGGGCCGCCGTGCTGCGGGTGGAGGCGCTGGGGAGCGAGCAGCGCGTGCACCTGGACGGCCCCGGCGACGCGGCGTGGGTGGCGCGGGCGGGCCCCGGCCTCCGGGTCGCGCCCGGCGACCGGGTGAGCGTCTCCGTCGCGTGGGAGCGCAGCCACCTGTTCGGTCCGGATGGCCGCCGCGAGGAGGCGGCGCCGCGACCGATCGACCGGCCGGCCTCGCCGTGACGCGCCGCGTCGTCCTCGCGGCCCTCGGCCTCGCGGCGGCCGGCTGCGCGCCCGGCGAGTCGGACACCGTGCTGCGCGTGGCCCTGTGGGCGGGCGGGCACGAACTCGAGATCGAGCGGCAGGTGGCCGACCGCTACGAGGCGCTGAACCCCGGCGTACGGGTTGTGCTCGAATCGGCTCCCAACGGGTACGAGGAGCGCCTGCTGACCTCGATCGCGGCGGGGCGTCCGCCCGACGTCTATCTCATGGACTCGCCCGACATCCCGACGTTCGTGGAGCGCGGGCTGGCGCTGGACCTCGCGCCGTACATGGAGGCGCTCGGCTGGCGGCCGGACCGCGTGTTCGGGCAGGTGGCGGACGCGTTCCGCCGGGGCGCGTCCATGTTCGCGCTGCCGAAGGACTTCACGCCGATGGTCCTGTACGCGAACCGGGGCGTGCTCGCCGCCGCGGGCGTCGAAGACCTTCTGCCGGCCGCGCCGTCAACCGCCGCGCCCGGGGCCGGCTGGACCTGGACGGACTTCCGCCGGGCCGCGGAGGCGGTCGTCGCGGACACGGACGGCGACGGGCGGGAGGACGTGTTCGGGTTCGACTTCCCGCGCAACCTGTACCAGTGGGTGCCGTTCGTGTGGTCGGCGGGCGGCGACATCCTCGCGCCCGGCGGCGACGGGGCGGCGGGATACCTGGACGGGCCGGAAGCGCTGGAGGCCTACCGCTTCCTCACCGCCCTGGCGGAGGACGGCCTCACCCCGGGCGCGCAGTTCGTTCAGCAGGGAGACCCCGCGCGGGAGGCGCGCTTCGCATCGGGCGGACAGGCGTTCCTGCTCTCGGGCCACTGGACGCTCCCCGTGTTCCGGGATCTGGTCGAGACGGGCGCCCTGGACCTGGCCATCGTTCCCATCCCGCACCATCCCTCGCGGGCGGCGGCGACGAGCGTGCTGTACGCGTCCGGGTGGGCCGTGCCGCCGAACACGCCGCGCCTGCGCCGGGCCATCGACCTGGCCGGCTTTCTCGCCTCGCCCGAAGCGCAGCGCATTCGGGCGGGGTCGGGACTCGCGATCCCCTCCCGGATCGACGTGGCGGCGGAGATCGCGGCGGCGGACGACACCGGGGTGGAGGGCGCGTTCATCGCGCTGGTGGAGGGCGCCCGGATGACGTGGGGCGCCCGCGTGCGCGACTTCTCGCGCATCGAGGCGCTCGCGGTGGAGATCATGGACCGCCGCCTGATTCGGGGAGAGTCCCTCGCCTCGAGCGCCTCGGACGTGGCCCGCCGCATCGACGCGGAGTTCGGGCGGTGAGGGGCGCGCGGCAGCCGGCCTTCGCGGCCCTCGCCGCCGTCGTCCTGGCGGCCGGCGTGGCGCTGGTGGTGGCCATCGCCGCCGGCCGGGTGCAGAGCGTGCGCGCGGCGTCGGCGGAAGCCGAGGCGCGCATGGCCGCCGCCCTGTGGGAGGAGGCGGGCGGCGCGCAGGGCGGCGCGCGGGCCGTCGCCGGACTGCTCGGTGAGCGCGCGACGATCCTCGGCGCGGATGCCGGCGGCGACGGGGCGGGGGCATACGCCTATGAGGCCGGGGCGCTCGACCCCGCCGCCTGGATCGCGGTCGCGCCGCGCCGCGCAGACGGCCTCCTGGACGCCCTCCCCGGCGGCGCCTTCGCCATCGCGCTGGCGGGCGCGGGGCTCGTCGCGGGCTGGGCCGCGCGCCGGCGGCGCGCACCGGGGCGCTTCCGTTACCCGTGGGGCATCGCGCTCCTCGCCATCGGCTGCGTCGCCCTGTCGGCGGCCCTCGCCGGACGGTGGGCGGACCGCGAACTCCGATCACTGAGCGCGGCCACGGTGGCCCAGGGCGCGCGCGCCGTCGAGCGAGCCCTGGCGGGCGGCGCCGATCCGGCGGGCGCCGCCCGCCTCGCCCACCTCCCCTGGACCGAGGATCGCGCGCTGGAGTCCGCGGACCCGCCGTGGACGATGCCGGCCGATGTCGCGGCGGCCATCGCCGCCTCCCCCGACCGGGCCGGGCAGCCCGCCGGCGCGCCGGCGGGGACGCCGTACACGGTGGAGGCGGACGGCGCCACCTGGCACGTCGCCCGCGCCGCCGACGTCCACCTCGCCTTCCTCGGATACGAGCGCACCGCCTCGCCCGCCCTCGCGCTGGCCGCCGCGGGCGGGCTCGCAGCGCTGCTGGTCGCGCTCGTCCTCCACCTCGCGCAACTCGCGGCCCGTCCCCGCGCCCTGCGCCGAACGCTCGCGGCGTGGGGCCTCCTCGCGCCCGCGGCGGCCCTCATCCTCGCCTTCACCCTCGGGCCGCTCGTCTTCTCACTGTGGATCTCGCTGCACGAATGGCGCCTCATCGACCCCGCGCCGCTCTTCCTCGGACTCGACAACTACGCGGCGCTGCTCACCGACGGCGAGTGGTGGTCGGCGATCGGGAACACGGCGCTGTTCACGCTGCACGTGCCCGCCGCGATGGCCGTCGCCCTCGCCCTCGCGCTCCTCACCCGGGGGTCGCGCCGCGCCATGCGCTGGGCCCGGCTCGCCCTCTTCCTGCCCGGCATCACGAGCGTGGCAGCGATCGCGGTGGTGTGGAAGTGGCTGCTGAGCGACCGGTACGGGCTGCTGAACCGGGGCCTGGAGCGCGCCGGGTTCGAATCCGTCCCGTGGCTCACGTCGCCCGACGTTGCGCTCATCAGCCTGATGATGATCGGCATCTGGATGGTCGTCGGTTACCAGATGGTCGTGTTCCAGGCGGGCCTCGCCGCGATCCCGCGCGACTGGTACGACGCGGCCCGGGTCGATGGCGCGGGGCCGTGGCAGCGCTTCCGTCACGTCACGCTGCCCGGCCTGCGCCACACCCTGTTCTTCGTGCTCGTCACGTCCGTCATCGGGTCCTTCCAGGTGTTCGGTCTCGTCTACGTGATGACCGAGGGCGGCCCGCTGGGCGCCACCGACGTCGCCGTCTATCACATCTACCGGGAGGCGTGGGAGTTCCTGCAGTTCGGCAACGCGGCGGCGATGAGCTGGATGCTGTTCGCGGTCGTGTTCGCCGCCACGTGGCTGCACTTCCGCTTCCTCGATGCGCGGCGGGCCCATGGCTGACCGCGCGATGGCGCCCCGGAGGGCGCGCGGACTCCTGCTCGCCGCGGCCTGCCTCGTCATGGCCGCGCCCTTCGCGTGGATGGCGCTCACGAGCCTCATGGGACAGCTCGAGGTGTTCGCCGGAGGAGGCCTCCTGCCGCGGACGCCGCGGTGGTCCAACTACCCGGAGGCGCTGACGGTCCAGCCCTTCGGGCGCTACTTCCTGAACTCTCTCGTGTTCGCGACCGCCGTCGCGGCGGGACAGGTCGCGACCTCGGCCACCGCCGGGTACGCCTTCGCCCGCCTCGACTTTCCGGGACGGGACGGGCTCTTCATGCTCTTTCTGTCGACGATGATGGTGCCCGCGGTCGTCGTCCTCATCCCCCGCTTCCTCATGATCGAGGCCCTCGGCTGGATCGACACCTACCAGGGACTCATCTCCACGGAACTCGTCTCGGTGTGGGGCATATTTCTCATGCGGCAGTATTTTCGGACGGTGCCGCGCGAACTGGAGGACGCCGCGCGCGTGGACGGGGCCGGGCGCGTGCGCATCTTCTGGAGCGTCGCCCTGCCGCTCGCGAAGCCCGCCGTGGCGACGCTCGCGCTGTTCGCGTTCGTCGATGCGTGGAAGAACCTGCTGTGGCCCCTCCTCGTGACGCGCTCCATGGAGATGCGGGTCGTCGAGGTGGGGATCGCCGCCTTCCATTCGACGTACGAGATCCACTGGCCCTACCAGATGGCGGCCGGCGTCGCCGCCGTGCTGCCCATCGCCCTCCTTTTCCTCTTCACCCAGAGATACTTCGTACGCGGAATCCAACTCGAAGGAATCCGCTAGCGTGATGCGGGTGGGGGCGCTGGAGGCGCGGCGGTGGGCGGGGCTTGTGTTCGCGGCCGGGCCCGGCGACGGGATCGGGCTCCGGCTCGTCTTCACTACCCCGAGCGGTGACCGGCGGGAGTTGGAGGACTGGTACTGGATGGTCTCCCGGGTCGGTCCCCACGCGCCGGACGGCAGCTACGCGCGCATGGAGTTCGATCTCGCCGCCGAGCCATCGCCCGACTCCCGCCCCGCGGAGGGCACGCTCATCCTGGAGTGGTCGCGCCGCGAGGATGCCGTGGCGCTGCGGGCCGTGGCGCGGGCGCCGGGCCGGGTGGAGCTGGTGGGGGATCGTCCGTGGGGGTGGAAGACGACGTGGGAGGAAGCGTCCGACGGCTGGCGGGCCGCGCCGGGAGGCTTGGAGATGGCCGCCGCCTTCGCGCCTCGGGCCGGAGACCGCGTCGCCACGGTGGTCGCCTGGGAGTCGAAAGGGGCGCCGGCCGGATCCGCGACGGCTCTGGCCCGGGCCCAGCGCCTTCTACCCGGGCTGGACCGCTGGATCGACGACGCGCACCGCGACTGGGACCGCCGCCGACCCCGGGGGTCGGGGGCGGGGGAAGGACTGGTCGAAGCCGTCGCGGATCACCTGATGTGGAACATTCTTCTCCAGCCGGAAACCGGGCGGCTGTATGCGCCGGCCGGGCGCCGCTGGATCTTTCCGAAGCCGGGGGACAGCGGACGGGAAAAGGACGCGCGGGACAACGACGCACCGGAGGAGGGCCCGGGGCCCGACGACTGGACGGTGTTCGGGTGGGATTCCTTCTTCAACGCGCTGGCGCTCGCCACCGCGTCGGGGCGCTTGGCGTGGGACGTTCTCCTGGCCGGGCTCGAGTCGCGCTATCCGAACGGGAACGTGCCCAACTGGCGAAGCCGGCTGGGCGGCACGCCCGATCGCTCGCAGCCCCCGATCGGGTCGTTCGCGGCGCTGAAGCTGTTCCTTGCCTGCCCCGATACGGACGCGCTGGCGGCGGCCTGGCCGGGGCTCCGCGCATGGAACCACTGGTGGGTGGCGGACAAGGGCGGACGCCCGCGCCGGGAAGGCCTCACGCCGGGTCTGTTCGCGTGGGGCTCGGACACGGCGCTGGTGCCGGAGCGGGCTCAGCTCCCGGAGTGGGAAGTGGCTGCGGACGGCCACCAGCGGGCGGCGTGGGAATCGGGGCAGGACGACCTGCCGCTGTGGGAGGAGGCGGAGTGGGATCCGGAACGGGAAGTCCTCGCCATGTCCGCCGTCGATCTGTGCAGCTACCGCGCCCTGGACCTCGAGTGCCTGGCGCGGATCGCCCGCATCCTGGGCGACGAGCCGGAAGCGGATCGGCTGGATGCGGAGCGTCGCCGGCTCGTGGCGACGATGAACCGGGTGCTGTGGTCCGAAGCCGCCGGGCTCTACCTGGACGAACTCCCCGGAGGTCACTCCCCTCGCGTGGCGGCGTCGAACTTCCTTCCCCTCATCGCCGGCGTTCCGTCGGCGGGGCGGGCGCGGCGCATGGTCCCGGCGCTGCGCGACCCCGCCCGCTTCCGGGGCGAGTGGATGCTGCCCACGATCTCGCGCGACGACCCCGCGTTCGAGGACCAGCAGTACTGGCGCGGCTCCATCTGGCCGCCCATGAATTACCTCGTGCTGCAGGGACTGCGACGGTACGGGTTCGACGAACTCGCAAGCGAACTGGCATGGAAGGGGGCGCACATGTTCCTGGCCGACCTCCGGCGCACGGGGTTCTGCCGCGAGAACTTCGACGCGTGCACTGGCCGGGGGCGAGGACACCGGTTCCAGAGTTGGGGACCGCTGTTCGCGCTGGGCGCGATCGAGGAGTCCGTCGACGCCTGTCCATGGCGCGGACGGTAGAGTTGTCGCGATGAGGCACGTGGAGTCGGACGACCGGCCGGAGCGGCCGACGCTGGTGATCCTCGCCGCCGGGCAATCCACCCGGTTCGGTCGCGCCAAGCAGCTCGAACCGGTGGGGCCGGGCGGCGGGTCGCTGCTCGAATACGCCGTGTACGACGCCTTGCGCGCGGGCTTCGGGCATTTCGTTCTCGTCGTGCGGGAGAGTCAGCGCGACGAGTTCGAGGCGCGCCTGGGTCCGATGCGGGCGGCGGGGATCTCTCTCTCCCTCGCCTGCCAGCGTCTCGTCCACCCCGACCTCGTCCCACTCGCCCCGGCCGGGCGCGTCCGGCCCTGGGGCACGGGATTCGCCGTGCTGGCCGCGGCGACCGCCCTGCGCCCCCGGGGCGCGTTCGCCGTCTGCAACGCGGACGACTTCTACGGACGCGTCGCGTACGAGCGCCTGGCGCACGCGCTCGCGGCGCCTCCTCCGGGCATCCGCGCCTTCGCGGTGACCTACTCCCTGGCCGACACCCTGTCCGCCTTCGGCGGCGTGTCGCGCGGCCTGTGCGAAGAGGGGCCCGACGGCACGCTGCTCCGCATGACCGAGGGCCTCGACCTGCGCCTCGACGGCGCCACGCAGCGGACGGGCGAAGGCGCCGATTCCTCCGCGGTCCGGCCCGACGTCGTCGGGTGCACGCCCTCCGGCGCGGCGATCCGCGTGGGCGCGGACAGCCAGGCGTGCATGGGCCTGTGGGGCTTCTTCCCCGACATCCTGCCGTTGCTGTCGCGGCGCTTCCGGAGTTTCCTCGCGGCCTCGCCCGGGATCGATGACGAGTTCTATCTGTCGGAAGCCGTGAGCAACCTGGTGGTCGCCGAACGGACGCGTTGCGGCCTGGTGCCCACGGGCAAGGGATGGAAGGGCGTCACCTTTCCCGGAGACCACGAGGGCGTCGCCGTTTCGCTCCGGCAACTCACGGAGGCGGGCGCGTACCCGGTCGACCTCTGGACGCCGCACGTTCACGCGGAGCCGGTCCGCTCGGCGCAGGCGTCACTCTTCGGTCCACCGCAGGCGCTGCCCGGTGGGGTCGCGACCGCTCCGGGGCGCATCAACCTCATCGGCGAGCACATCGACTACAACGGCCTGCCGGTGCTGCCGATGGCTCTCGACCGGCACGTCCAGCTGGACTTCGAAGCGCTGGCGCACGCGACGGTCGAACTCGAGGGCGATTCCGCCCACGGCTCGTTCGCCTTTCGGCTGGACCGCGCCACCGAATCCGCGCCCCCGGGACACTGGTCGAACTACGTGCGGGCCGCGGCCAGGGGATTGCTGGACCACGGCGTGGAACTGAGGCGAGGCATCCGGGGAACGGTCACGGGCACCGTCCCGGTGGCGGAGGGGCTGTCGTCCTCCTCCGCCCTGGTGGTCGCGTCCGCGCTGGCCCTGCTGCACGCGAACGAAGCGCAGGTGGAGGCGCTGGAACTGGCGGCGCTCCTCGCCCGGGCCGAGCGTCATGTCGGCGTGCAGGGCGGCGGGATGGACCAGGCGGCGTCGCTCTGCGGCAAGGAAGGGCACGCGTTGCGGATCGACTTCGGGCCGCTGCGCGTGACGCCGGTGCCGGTACCGGAGGGATGGCGGTGGGTCGTCGCCTCGTCATTGACGCGCGCGGAGAAGGCGGGCGCGGTCCGCGAGCTCTACAACGAGCGGCGCGCCCAG
Source organism: Candidatus Palauibacter soopunensis (assembly GCF_947581735.1). Lineage (NCBI taxonomy): Bacteria > Pseudomonadati > Gemmatimonadota > Gemmatimonadia > Candidatus Palauibacterales > Candidatus Palauibacteraceae > Candidatus Palauibacter > Candidatus Palauibacter soopunensis. The sequence continues at coordinate 194,846 of NZ_CANPVT010000007.1, read as the reverse complement.
TGCGCGGAGGCCCTCGAACGGGTGGGCCGGACCTCCTGGCTGGAGGTGGTGGAAGCCGACCGGGCCGAGTTCGACACCATCCTGGCGGAGGCGCGGAAGGCGCTGCCGCTCACGTTGTGGAGGCGCTTTCGTCATGTGGCCGCGGAGGGCCGCCGAGTGATCGAGGCCGAGCGGGCGCTTCGCGGCGAGGACATGGCCGCCTTCGGCCGGCTGATGAACGCCTCGCACGCCAGCCTGCGCGATGACTTCGGCGTGAGCACGCAGGCGCTGGACGAGATCGTGGCCGTAGCCCTCGACGCGGGCGCGGCCGGGGCGCGGCTCACGGGCGCGGGATTCGGCGGCTCCGCGGTCGCGCTCTGCCGCGCGGACGAGGCGAAGGGCGTAATCGAGGCCCTGATCGATCGCTTCTACACCCCCCGCGGAGGGGTCGGCCGCCGCGCCCTCTTCGTCGCCGACGCCTCCAACGGCGCCACCGTAACAAGCAAGTGAGGTGTGACGTGTTCCGATTGACGTTGCGACAGTGGCGGATCGCCGCGCTGGCCTCGGCCATCCCTTGCGCCGCCTTGACTGTGGCCGCGTGCGACGCTCCGGGGTCCCGCGCCCGGATAACCGAGGAGGTGCGGGTTCTCGATACGTATCCGTTTTCGGATCCAAATCCCGTGCCGGTGCTCGCCACCGACCGGCGGCTGTACCCCTACCACACGTTCGAGGGATACGCGGCGACGTCGGAACCCCGGGAGTGGAAGGTCGTGAAGATGGAGAACGACCTCGTGGAGGTTTTCGTCCTTCCCGAGGTGGGCGGCAAGGTGTGGGGGGCCGTCGTGAAGGAGACGGGCCACGAGTTCATCTATCGGAACGAAGTGATGAAGTTCCGGGACATCGCGCTGCGCGGTCCGTGGACCTCGGGCGGCCTCGAGTTCAACTTCGGCGTCATCGGGCACACGCCGGCCACCGCCACGCCGGTCGACTACCTGGTGCGGGAGAACGCGGACGGCAGCGTGAGCACGATCGTCGGCGCCACCGACCTTCCGGCGCGGACGCCGTGGCGGGTCGAGATCCGGCTTCCGGCGGACCGGGCCGCCTTCGAGACGCGCGTCCTGTGGTACAACCCGACCCCGCTGGAGCAGCCGTACTACAACTGGATGACGGCCGCGGCCTTCGCCCGGGACGACCTGGAACTGTTCGTGCCCGGCGACGCCTACCTGGAGCATTCCGGGCAGGTGCGCCCCTGGCCCGAGGACGAGGAGGGGCGCTTCCTGCCCCTGTACCGCAACAACGCGTTCGGGGGACACAAGTCCTACCACGTCGTGGGGGCGCTGAACGACTTCTTCGGCGGCTACTACCACGACGAGGACTACGGCTGGGGGCACTGGGCCCCGCACGAGGAAATGCCCGGGCGCAAGATGTGGCTGTGGGCACTGTCCCGTGCCGGCGGCGTCTGGGAGGATCTGCTCACGGACACGGACGGGCAGTACGTCGAGTTCCAGGCCGGGCGGCTGCACGTGCAGTACTCGCCCGGGGCGGACCGGAACCCCATCACGCAGGGCGCGTTCGACCCCCTTTCGGCCAGCCGCTGGACCGAGACGTGGTTCCCGCTCGAAGAGACGGGCGGCCTCACGGACGCTTCCCCCCACGGCGCCATGCACGTCGAACGGGAGGGCGACCGTCTGCGGGTCGTGGTCCAGGCGTTCGGGTCCGGGGTCGACACCGTGAAGGCGTGGTCCGCCGGCGAACAGGTCGCCGCGCGGGCCGTGGCGTTCGAAGCTCTGGATGCAACAGTGGTCGAGTTCGACGTCGCGCCCTCGCGCCCATGGCGCGTTTCGCTCCCGCGGCTCCGCCTGGAAGCCTGCTCGGGACCCGGCGCGACCGGTCTCGCCGGGGTGTGCGGGTTCGGCGGAGAGCCCTCGGTGTCCCGGCCGTTTGGGACGAACTCAGAGGCGTGGGACGCGCTCCCGGAGACGGACCGCCTGGTGTTCGAGGCGAGGGAGTTGGCGCGGGGCCGTCGCCATGCCGACGCGCGGACGCTGTACGAACAGGCGCTCGCCGCCGAGCCCTGGAACCGGGAGGCGTTGCTGGGTCTCGGCGCGCTGGCGTTGAGGTCGGCCCGCTACGAGGAGGGCCTCGCCCACGCCCGGCGCGCGCTCGAGCTCGACACCTACGATCCGGAAGCCAACTTCCTCGCCGGCAACCTGTATCTGGCCCTCGGGCTCCGGGCCGATGCGCTCGACTCGTTCGGTTGGGCGGCCCGGTCGGTCTCCCACCGGGCCGCGGCGCGCATTCGGCTGGCGGAGTTGGCGCTGGAGGCCGGGGACATTGCCGAAACGCACCGCCACGCCGCGCTGGCGCTCGACCACGACCGCGTGAGCATTCCGGCCCGCGAGGTGCTGGCCATCGCGGCGCGCCTGGAGGGCGACGAAACCCGTGCGGCCCGGGTGCAGGCGGAGCTGCTCGAACTCGACCCGCTGAACCACTTTGTGCTGGCCGAGCGGTATCTCGCGGCGCGGGCTGAGGGATCCGGCGGGGACGAGGCGACGGACGGAGCCGAAGCGGCGCGCCTCACCGCGTCGATGCGGAGCGAGTATCCGGGGCAGACGCTGCTGGAACTCGCCGTGGGCTACGCGAACCGCGGGCTGCCCGGCGATGCGGCGCGCCTGCTCGAACTGGCGGACGAAGTGGGCGGCGGCCCCGTGGCGACGGCGTGGCTCGCCTTCCTGCGCGGCGACGCCGAAGTACTGCGGGCGGGGGCCGATCCCGCTTTCGCCTTCCCCTTCCGCCCCGAGACCCTGCCGGTTCTGCGCTGGACGGCCCGCGAAGACCCGCACTGGGGTTGGCGCTACCTGCTGGGCCTGAACCTGTGGGCGCTCGACCGCGACGCGGAGGCGGCCGACGTGCTGGCGGCCCTCGGCGACGAGCCCGCCTACGGCCCCGCCTACGCGGCGCGCGCGCACCTCACGGGGGCCCTGGGCGGCGATCCCGGGGCCGACTTCCGTCGTGCGGTCGAGATGGATCCCGAGAGCCGCCTCCTCCACATCTCCCTCGTCCGGCACCTGCAGGAAACGGGACGATGGGCGGAGGCGCGCGAGGCGTCCGGCCGGGGACGGGAACGCTTCCCGGACGACTTCAACCTCGCCCTCCTCCACGTGCGGGGGCTCATCCAGGCGGGCGAGTACGGCGAGGCGATCCGGATGCTCGCGAACACCCACGTTCTTCCCTCGGAAAACTCCGGCGAAGCCCACCGGCTGTACGAGTTCGCGCACGTCGGCGCCGCGCTCGACGAACTGGAGGCCGGGGACCGGCCAACCGCTCGCCACCACCTGGAAGCGGCGCTGCTGTGGCCGGAATCGCTCGGCCAGGGCCGTCCCTTCGACCCCGACGACCGGCTGGTGCGGTTCCTGCTCGACGCGGCGGCGGAAAGCCCCGATGGCGGACCCGTGCCCGGAGCGTTCGAGACCGCCACCATCGCCTCGCTGCGCGTCCGCGCCGCTGCGCTCGACGGCGCGCCGTCCCCGACCGCGGCGATCGAGCGCGCCCTCCTGCTCCGGGCCCTCGCCGCCGCCAGCCTGCAACGCTAGCCGGCGGGCGTCGCCTCCGCCTCCGCGAGCGCCACGCCCTCCTCCTCGTCCACGCGCAGCAGGAGCAGGAACCCGGCGGCGAGAAACACGAGGATGGAGGCGATGGCCCACCGGTGGCTGCCCGTGGCACCCAAGATGAGCCCGTAGGAGAGCGGGCCGGCCGCGGCGGAAAGCCGGCCCGAGAAGGCGTAGAAGCCGAACAGTTCGCCCTGCTTGCTCTCGGGCACGAACGACCCGAGGAGGGCGCGGCTCCCCGCCTGGTTCGGCCCGACCATCAGCCCCAGGAGTATGGCCGCGGCCCAGAACATCGGGAGGTCCCGCGCGGACCATGCCATGGCGACCGCCACCATCAGCAGCACGAGCGTGATGGCGATCGTCCGCTTCCCGCCGATCCGGTCCTGCACGAACCCGAAGCCGATCGCGCTCGCGCCGGCCGTCAGGTTCACGACGATGCCGAGGATGAGGAGGTCCGCCGTCTCCATCCCGAACTCGGCCCCGGCGAAGATCGCCGCCATGGCGAAGGCGGTCGCGAGCCCGTCGTTGTAGACGAGACGCGCGACGAGGAGGCGGACGGCCTGGCGATAGCGCCTCAGGTCCCGGGCCGTGTCCGCGATGCGGCCGAAGCCCATGCGCACGTAGGTGCCGAGCGGCGCGCGGCGGCGAGGCTGCCGCTCCCGCAGGAAGAGGAAGACCGGAATCGAGAACACGAGGAGCCAGCCGGCGGCGAGGAGGCTCGTGGACCGCACGTTCAGCCCCCCCTCCTCCGGCAGCCAGCCGCTGACCATGCCCAGCGCCGGAACGAGGCAGAGGAGGCCGCCGAAGTACCCCAGGCCCCAGCCCAGCCCGGATATCCGTCCCATGTTCTCCCGGGTCGAGATCTCGGGAAGGAACGCGTTGGCGAGCGACTGCATCGACTCGTAGGCGACGCTGGCCCCGATGAACACGAGCGCGGCGATCCATGCATCGCCCGGCCCCATGCCGAAGAGGCTCGCCGTCAGAACGACGCAGATCATGGTCGCGATGAGCAGAAACCGCTTCTTGAGGCCGCCGAAGTCCCCCATCGCGCCGACCACCGGCATGATGAGCGCGGTCGTGACCGCGGAGACGGTGACCGCGCGCGTCCACCAGACGCCCCCCAGCACATCGTCGGGGGCGATCGACCGCGCGAACCAGGCCGAGAAGATGAACGTCACGACGATCGTCCCGAAGGCCGAGTGGGCGAAGTCGTACATCGCCCAGGAGACGATCTCCCGGCGGGCGACGGGCGGGGGTTGAGAGGTCGAGTTCACTCGCGGCGGCCTTTCGAATCTGGCGGGGGCCCGTTTCGAGGGCTCAAGGGTATCACGGGAAGTCCGCGTGATGCGACCCGTCCGGCTGCGCCCGCCCGCCTCGACCGGCGTGGCGAACGCGACGCCGCCGGTTTGTCGCGAACGCGTGGCGCGGGGTAGGTTTGCGGGAGTGCCGCCCGCCGCGGCGGCGTCACCGATGAGGCACGGGAGACGGAAGATTCACATGTCCGCACATACAGGCGCGAGCGCGAAATCCCACGTCAGCGAGGCCGAGGCCCGGAAGGTCGCCGAGGCTGCCCGCGAGACGGACTGGACGGGGCGAACCTTCGTCCGGAACCTCTTTCTCGGGAAGTTCCGGCTCGACGCGATTCACCCCTATCCCGACCCGAACGATTTCATCTCCGACTACGCGCGCGAGTGGACGGAGGACCTGCGGGTCTTCCTGCGGGACGAGGTGGACTCGGACGGCATCGACCGGGACGGAAAGATCCCGCCCGAGGTGGTGCGGGCGCTTGCGGAGCGCGGCGCCTTCGGCATCAAGGTGCCCAGGAAGTACGGCGGCCTCGGATTCAACCAGACGGAGTACGCGAACGCGATGCGCGTCGTCGGCTCGGTGGACGGGAACGTCGTCGCCCTCCTCTCGGCGCATCAGTCGATCGGCGTGGGGCAGCCGCTCAAGATGTTCGGCACCGAGGCGCAGAAGGAGGCGTACTTCCCGCGGCTCGCGAAGGGGGCCGTCAGCGCCTTCGCGCTCACCGAGAACGACGTGGGTTCGGACCCGGCCCGGCTCACGACCTCCGCCGAGCGCACGGAGGACGGGTCCGCCTTCATCCTGAACGGCGAGAAGCTGTGGTGCACGAACGGCACCCTGGCCGAACTCTACGTCGTCATGGCGCGCCACCCGGACACGGGGCGCATCTCCGCCTTCATCGTCGAGCGCGACTGGCCGGGCGTCGAGATCGTGCGGCGCTGCCACTTCATGGGGCTCAAGGCGCTCGAGAACGGGATCATCCGCTTCACCGACGTCCGCGTGCCCGCCGAGAACCTGCTTTGGAAGGAAGGGAGCGGACTCAAGCTCGCGCTCATGACGCTGAACACGGGGCGGCTCACGATTCCCGCTTCCTCCGTGGGCGGCGCGCAGACCGCGCTCGAGGCGTGCCGGCGCTGGTGCGCGGAGCGGATCCAGTGGGGGGTGCCGGTCGGCAAGCACGAGACGATCGCGCACTACCTGACGTCGATCGCGACCCGGACGTACGCCATGTCCGCGATCGCCGACCTCACGCAGTCGATGGCGGACCGGGGCGGCTACGACATCCGGCTCGAGGCCGCGATGGCGAAGCTCTGGAACACGGAAACGGGCTGGCAACTCGTCGACGACGCGTTGCAGGTGCGGGGCGGGCGCGGCTACGAGACCGCCGACTCGCTCACGGCGCGCGGCGAGGAACCCGTCGCCGTCGAGCGCTGGCTGCGGGACTTCCGCATCAACCGGATCTTCGAGGGATCGAGCGAGATCCTGCGCCTGTTCATGGCCCGCGAGGCCGTGGACCGGCACCTCCAGATCGCCGGCGACCTCGTCGACCCGAAACTCGGCCTCGGCGCCAAGCTCAAGGCGCTGCCGAAGGCCGCGTGGTTCTACGCCACCTGGTATCCGACGACGTGGATCGGCTGGAGCCTGCCGCCGCGCTTCGCGAGCCACGGACGGTTGGCGAAGCACCTGCGCTTCGTCGAGCGCAACAGCCGCAAGCTCGCGCGCACGATCTTCCACCTCATGCTCCGCCACGGGCCCAGGCTCGAGCGGCGCCAGGGACTGCTCTTCCGCGTCATCGACATCGGCGCGGAACTGTTCGCGATCTCGGCCGCCGTCACGAGAGCCGACATGCTGCGCCGGCGCGCGGGGGATGAGGCCCGCGACGAGGCCCGGGAGGCGGCGCGTCTCGCCGATTCGTTCGCCGTCGAGTCACGCCGGCGCGTGGGCGAACTCTTCCGCCGCATCCGCTCGAACCACGACGCGGCGGACTACCGCATCGCCCAGGACATCATGGCGGGCCGCTTCGAGTGGATGGAGCGCGACATCGTCGGCCTCCAGAAGGCCGCGCTCGAAGCCTGGCAGGGAGCGGCGCCGGATCTGCCGTCCGATCATGGACCCGACGCCTCCCCGTCCGAACCCTTTGCGGAGCCCCGCCCGGCGAGCGCCAAGGCCGAGGTCGTCTAGCCGGACGGGCCGCCGGGTACGTCGTCTACGTCGAGGCGGGTCTCGTGGCCGCATAGCGTGCCGGCCAGCACGGCGGCCAGGGACGGTTCCGTACCGGAGGAATCCAGACCCCCGCTCAAGGCCATGTCGATGTCGCAGGACCCGGACCGGCCGTCGGACTGCCAGTCCAGCGCTCCCGTCACCGAACCCTCGAGGGTGAACGCCTCGAAAAAGCCGACGATGGTGGCGACGGTCCGTTCGCGGACGCTCGGGCGGCCGTCCACGGTGAACCGCATCCCGCCGCTCGACACCTGGCAGCCGCTGGGAGTGGCCGTAAAATCGGACGTCAGCCTCGCCGTGTCGCCCACCGACTCCTCCACGACGTCGATGGTGATCGTGATCTGTCCCCCGAGGGGGCACGCAACCACCATGCTGTTCTCGGAGCCCCCGATGATCGTGGGATCCGGATCACTCTGAATCGCTCGCATCGCCTCGAACAGCGCCAGCGACTCGGCCGCGGAAAGCCGCTCGGATGTGTCGGGGGGATCCGTCGTGCCCTCGCTGCAGCCGGCCGCGAGCGCGCCGGCGAGAAGCACCGCGACTACGTTTCTTCGGTCGAACATCCCTTCCTCCCTTCCTCCCTGGCCGGGTTCCGGCTTGTGCGGAGTCACGGTGGGTCTCCGCCGGCCCGGCACCTCCACCTTGCTGAAATATATGCGGTCGGGCCGCTCGGGGTTCCACGCCGAGCGGATCAGGCGCCCTCGAGGGCGTAGCGGCGCACGTCCTCGCTGATCTTCATCGCGCAGAACTTCGGTCCGCACATCGAGCAGAAGTGGGCGATCTTCGCGCCCTCCGCCGGGAGCGTCTCGTCGTGGAAGGCGCGCGCCGTCACCGGGTCGAGCGAGAGGTTGAACTGGTCCTCCCACCGGAACTCGAAGCGCGCCTTCGAGATCGCGTCGTCCCACGCCTGCGCGCCTGGGTGCCCGCGCGCGAGGTCCGCCGCGTGCGCCGCGATCCGGTACGCGATGACGCCGGCCTTCACGTCGTCGCGGTCGGGGAGCCCGAGGTGCTCCTTGGGCGTCACGTAGCACAGCATCGCCGTGCCGTGCCAGCCGATCGTCGCCGCGCCGATCGCGCTCGTGATGTGGTCGTAGCCGGGCGCGATGTCCGTCGTCAGCGGCCCCAGCGTGTAGAAGGGCGCCTCGTCGCACCACTCGAGCTGCCGGTCCATGTTCTCGCGGATCAGGTGCATGGGCACGTGCCCCGGGCCCTCGTTCATGACCTGCACGTCGTATTCCCACGCGATCCGCGTCAGTTCGCCCTGCGTGCGCAGTTCGGCGAACTGCGCCTCGTCGTTGGCGTCGGCGATCGACCCCGGCCGCAGCCCGTCTCCCAGCGACAGCGACACGTCGTATTCGCGCACGATCTCGCACAGCTCGCGGAAGTGCGTGTAGAGGAAGTTCTCCCGGTGGTGGGCCATGCTCCACTTGGCGATGATCGATCCGCCGCGGCTCACGATCCCCGTCACACGCTCCGCCGTGAGCGGCACATGCCGGAGCAGCAGCCCCGCGTGCACGGTGAAGTAGTCCACCCCCTGCTCGCACTGTTCGATGAGCGTGTCGCGGTAGACGTCCCACGTCAGTGCCTCGGGGACGCCGCCCACCTTTTCCAGCGCCTGGTAGATGGGCACGGTGCCGATGGGGACGGGAGAGTTGCGGAGGATCCACTCCCGCGTGGCGTGGATGTTCCTGCCCGTGGAGAGGTCCATCACCGTGTCGGCGCCCCACAGCGTCGCCCAGCGGAGTTTCTCCACCTCCTCCTCGATCGAGGAGGTGACGGCGGAGTTCCCGATGTTGGCGTTGATCTTCACCTTGAAGGCCCGGCCGATGATCATCGGCTCGAGTTCGGGGTGGTTGATGTTGGCGGGGATGATGGCGCGGCCCCGCGCCACCTCGTCGCGCACGAAGGACGGGTCCATGCCCTCCCGCACGGCGATGAACGCCATCTCGGGCGTGATCTCGCCGTGGCGCGCGTAGTGCATCTGCGTGACGGGGCCGTTCCCCCGCCGCGTCGCGCGAACGAGGGTCGAGGGCAGCTCCGGGGCGTCGTCCCGCGGCCCGCGGACCACCGTGGCGGAGCGCCCGGTCGAACGCACGTCGCGACGGCGGATCCACTCGTCGCGCAGAAGCGGCAGGCCTTCGCGCACGTCGCACTCGCTCGGACCGCTGGTGTCGTAGACGCGCAGGGGCGGCTCGCCGTCGGCGAGCGCGATCTCCCGCACGGGGACGCGAAGGCCGCCGGGGCCATCCACAAAGACCCTGGTGGAGTTGGGGAAGGCTCCTTCGTACGGAACCGGCGGGTTGAGGGCGGGGCTGGGCCCGAGGGCAGGGTCCGGATCGATCATGACCGGCGTCGTTTTCTCCGGCACACCCGCGTCGTCGCCGGACGGGGGATGGTCGACGCCGGGCGGGGACGCTACCCCGCGCGGGCCGCGCTCCCTACGCCGGTATGAGCCGGATCAGGTTCATGGGGTACGCTCTCAATCCCGACAGATCGGGATGCCCCCGGCGACCGCCGGAAAGATAGGCGTCACTGGTCCGCCGCGCCCACGGTGCCCAGGGCTCCGACGATCAACTCGCCCATCCGCGCCGTCGACACCGGCGCCCGGCCCCCGTCGGCGTGGAGGTCGGCGGTGCCGTATCCGTCCTCGAGCACGCGGTTCACGGCGGCCCGCACGGCGCCCGCCTCGTCCGGCAGCGCGAACGTGAGGTCGAGCATCATCGCGACGGAGAGGATCGCGCCGATGGGGTTGGCGATCCCCCGCCCCGTGATGTCCGGCGCCGCGCCGTGGACCGGCTCATAGAGACCGATGTCGCCACCCACACTCGCCGACGGCAGCATGCCGAGGCTCCCGACGAGCACCGCCGCCTCGTCGCTCAGAATGTCGCCGAACATGTTGCTGGTCAGCAGGACGTCGAACTGGCGCGGATGCTGGATCAACTGCATCGCGCAATTGTCCACGAGCATGCTGGAAAACTCGATATCCGGATAGTCGCGGGATACTCCTTCGGCGATTCGGCGCCAGAAGATCGACGACTCCAGGACATTCGCCTTGTCTATCGACGTCACTTTCTTCCGCCGCGTGCGCGCGAGTTCGAACGCCGACACGGAGATCCGCCGAATCTCCTCCTCCGTATAGATCTCGGTGTCGAAGGCGACGCCGTCCTCGATTCCGCGCGGACGCCCGAAATAGATGCCGCCGAGCAGTTCGCGGACGACCACGAGGTCCACGCCGCGGACGCACTCGGGACGGAGGGGAGATCGCGCGACGAGCGCCTCGGGCACGGAAACGGGCCGGATGTTCGCGTGGTTTCCGAGCAACTGCCGCAGATCCAGCAGCCCTCTGGAGGCGTCGACCTCCGTCCCGTGCACGGAGCGCACCGCGAGTCCGACGGCTCCCACGAGCACGGCGTCGACCTCCACGGCGAGGGCCCGCGTGTCCTCCGGCAGAGGATCTCCGAACCGCTCGAGCGCGCCGTCGCCGATGGGGGCTTCGACGATGTCGAAGCGGTGGCCACAGACCTCGCCGACGGCCTCCAGCACGCGTCGCGCCTCGCGGAGGACCTCGGGGCCGATGCCATCGCCGGGCAGGAACAGGACACGCCCGGCCATCGTGCTAGCCGAAGCCTCCGCCGAATCGCTCCACGAACGTGCGTTCGCGGTCGGTGAGGGCGGACCACCCTGCGCCCTTGAGCTTGTCGGCGATGCGCTCGTACTCGGCCCGGTTCACGGGATGGAGGGCGCTCGGCTCGATGCGCCCCCACTTCACGTTCAACTCCCGCTCTCCCATGCGGGCGCCGGGACTCTCGGCTTTCCGGCGGAACTGCGCCGCGGCGGAGCGCGTGGCCCGCCACCTCAGGTAGAGCCAGCCGCCGAGGAACCCACCCAGGTGCGCGAAGTGCGCCACGCCGCCGCCGACGCCGCCCAGGCCCAGCCACAGGGAGAGCAGCGTGAACCCGATGACGAGGAAGCGGACCTGAACGGGGATGACGAACCAGATCATCACCCGGTCGCGCGGCCAGTAGCGCGCGTAGCCGAAGAGCACGCCGTACACGGCCGCCGAAGCCCCGACCATCGGAATGTAGAGCCCCCCCTGCGACATCGTGAGGGCGGTCCACAGGATGTGGACGAGGGCTCCCACAAGCCCGGCCAGCAGGTACAGCCTGAGGAAACCCTTCGATCCGAGCAGCGCCTCGAGCTTCGGCCCGAAGAAGAAGAGCGCGAGCATGTTGAAGAAGATGTGGGACACGCCACCGTGCAGGAACTGGTAGGTGATGAGCGTCCAGGGCCGGGTCAGAACCTGGGCGGGGACGAGCCACAGCTCCGACATCAGGACGGGGTTCGTGCGCGTGAACACGTAGGCGACGCCGTTGATCAGGAGCAGTTGGCCGACGACACGGGTCATGCGTGCGTCGCCTCCGTCGTCTCCGCCATCATCTCCGTGAACCGCCCGGCGAGCGCGGGACCGACGCCCGCATCTTCGTGCTTGAAGAAGGCGTAGACCCGGTCCCAGCCCGAGTCGCGCAGCCGCCCGGCCCAAGCTTCCAACTCCTCCGCCGAGTACGCGCTGCGGCGCAGGCGGAGGTAGGTCCAGTCCGCCGTATCGACGAGCGGCGCGTCCTCTCCGTCGTCCGTCTCGGCGAGGCAGAGGGCGGAGTTCCGGGCCCGCAGGATGTCGAACACCGCCTCGTCGAACCACGAGGCGTGCCGGAACTCGAAGGCGGAGGTGCCGGGGTTCGGAAGCTGGTCCACGAAACGCGCGAGCCGTTCATCGTCCCGCTTGAAGTTGGGCGGAAGCTGGTAGAGGATGACGCCGGCGCGATCCGCCATCACCGACGCCGTCTGCACGAGATACTCCGTTTCCTCCTCCGTGTTCTTCAACCGCTTGAAGTGCGTGATGCGGCGCGAAGCCTTGAGCGCGAAGCGGAATCCGTCGGGCACCGCCCCGGCCCAGTTCTCCAGCACGCTCTCGCGCGGCATGCGGTAGAAGGTGTTGTTGATCTCGACGGCCCGAAGCCGGCGGCCGTAGAACGACAACATCTCCTTGTTGGGGAGATCCTCCGGGTAGAAGCTGCCTTTCCACGCGGGATAGCTGTAGCCGCTCGTGCCGATCCAGACCTGCATGGGCCGGATGATACGGTCCCGCCGTCGGCGGGCCAACGCACCGGGGAGGCGCCCGCGTGGTACATTGGCCGCGCGCAACTTGGGCTGCGAAGCGACGTATTGCGTTTGTGAAGGGACGTGCGAACAACGAGGGGACGGATCGTGGCGAGCGGAAACGGGACGAACGGGGGCGGCACGCTCCTGCTGGGCACGACGAAGGGCGCTTTCCTGGCGCGGCCGCGCGACGGGGGCGGGGCGGGCGACGAGGCGGGCGCGGGCGGCGGGGGCTGGGAGCTGGACGGACCCCATTTCCCGGGAGAGGAAGTCTACGCGCTGGCGTACGACGGCCGGGCCGGCCGGTCGCGCCTGTGGGCGGCGCCGCACAGTCCCTTCTGGGGGACGACGCTGCGCTTCTCGGACGACTTCGGGGCGACGTGGTCGGGGAAGGCCGAGCGTTCGGTCAGGTTTCCCGACGACTCCGGGCTTTCCCTCAAGCGCGTCTGGCAGATCCAGCCGGGGTCGGCCCGCGAGCCGGACGTGATCCGGCTGGGCGTGGAGCCCGCCTGTCTGTTCATCTCGCACGATGCGGGGGAGAAGTGGGAAGCGGTGGACGGGTTGCTGAACCATCCGCACCGCGAGCGGTGGGAGCCGGGGGGCGGCGGGCTCTGCCTGCACACCATCGTGACGGATGGCGAGCCGGGCGGGCGGGCGACGATCGCCATCTCGGCGGCGGGGGCGTACCGCAGCGACGATGGCGGCGCGACGTGGACCGCGCGCAACGAGGGGGTGCGCGCGGAGTTCCTGCCGGACAAGCACCCGGAGTTCGGGCAGTGCGTGCACAAGATCGTGCACCACCCGTCGAACCCGGGCCGGCTCTTTCTGCAGAACCACTGGGGACTGTACCGGAGCGACGACTGGGGCGATTCGTGGACGGACATCGCCAACGGCGTGCCGTCGGATTTCGGTTTCGCGATGGCGATGCACCCGGGCGATGCCGACACGGTCTACATCGTTCCGCTCGAATCGGACGGCTTCCGGTGTACGCCCGAGGCGAAGCTGCGCGTCTACCGGACCCGGGACGGCGGCGCGAGCTGGGAGGCGCTCACCCAAGGGCTTCCGCAGCGGAACGCGTACGAAACCGTGCTCCGCGACGCGCTGGCCACGCTCGCCCCCGGGCAGGTGTTCTTCGGCACCCGCAGCGGCAAGGTGTACGCCTCGCGCGACGACGGGACGACGTGGGGACTGGTGTGCGAGGGTCTCCCGCCGGTGGTCTGCGTGAAGGCGTGCGTGGCCGGGCGAGCCTGATGCCCGCAGGAACGCAGCCCTCCGGGACGCCGGGCGCCGGCCTCGTGCGCGTGACCCTGCCCGCCGCACTGACGGAGTTCACGGGCGGGCGGGCCGTGGTGGACGTCCCCGGCGCGCCCGCCCCGGTCGGGGAGATCCTGGCCGGACTCGGAGCCGCCCACCCCGGCGTCCGCGACCGCCTGTTCACGGAGCGGCGCCGTCTGCGGCCGCACGTGAACATCTTCGTGGACGGCGAGAACATCCGCTTCCTGAGCGGCCTGGATACTCCCGTGTCGGACGGCGCCGAAGTCGTCGTCCTCCCCGCCGTCAGCGGCGGCTAACCGCGGGCCTTGGTCTGCTAGATGACGCGAATCGAGCCGGCGTAGCGTCCGAGGACCGCGTCGGCCGTCCACAGCGTCAACCCTTCGATCTGCGCCTGCGCCACGAGCAGCCGGTCGAACGGATCCTTGTGAATCGGAGGCAGGAGGTCCACGGCGGCCGCGTGGGCGCCGACCACCGGCACTTCGCTGTAGCCGTTGATCCGGAGCCGGTGGCGCAGGACGCGTGGGTCCACGCTGAAATCGGCGCGGCCCATGCCGCTCTTGATGGCGATCTCCCACAGCGAGGCCGCGCTGTAGAACATTTCCGTCTCGGGATTCTCGATCGCCGCGCGTGCAGCGGGTGGCAGTTTTTCCGGAAGGCCCGCTGCCCAGATCAGAACATGCGTGTCGAGCAGGATCGTCATCCGCCTCCCTCGAACATCGTCTCGATCTCCTCGGACCCCATCCGGTCGAAGTCCGGAGGGACGGAGATTTCGCCGGCCATGAACCCGACCCGCCGGGTCTCGGCCGGCTCCGGTGTCTCGATTGACACCACTCTGACCATCGGCTTGCCGGCTCGCGCGATCACGAACGGTTCCCCGTCTACGGCCGCCTGGACGAGACGGGAGAGGTGTGTCTTGGCTTCGTGCATGTTGACGGTACGCATCGATCCTCCTGGACTTAGTTCAATAAACTAAGTCCATATGCCACATGGGCGAAAGGGGAGTGACGCTCAGGCGCCCGTGTCGAGGAGGACTTTGCCGAAGGATTGGTTCGATTCGACGTAGCGGTGGGCCTCGGCGGCTTCGGCGAGGGGGAAGACGCGGTCGATGACGGGGCGCAAGTGGGAGGGGTCGGCCTCCGGGGCGGTGAAGCCGGGGAAGAAGCGGGTCGCGAACATCTCGGTGAGGTATGCCTTTTCCGCTTTCGAGCGCGCGCGGAGGACGGTTCCGACGACGGTCGCGCGCTTGCCCATGAGCGTGCGCAGGTTGGCCTCGACCTTCATGCCGCCCATGACGCCGACGATGACGAGGCGGCCGAGGGTGGCGAGGCTGGCCATGTTCGCCTCCCAGTACGGGGCGCCGACGGTGTCGAGGATGACGTCGGCGCCGGCCCGGTCGGTGTGGCGCGCCACTGCCTCGGCGAAGGAGCCGGCCCGGCGGTCGACGACGAGGTCGTGCGGCAGTCCGGCATCGCGGATGCGGTCGAGCTTGGCCGCCGACGCCGTGGCGATGATCGCGCCCGCCCCGCTCGCGCGCGCCAGTTGCAGGGCGGCGGTTCCCACGCCGCCGCCGGCCGTGTGCACGAGCACGGTCTCGCCGGGGCGCAGACGGCCGCGCTCGATGAGGGCGTCCGCCGCCGTGAGGAATACCTCCGGGATCGCTCCCGCCTCGGTCCAGTTCAGCGTCGGCGGGACGGGCAGGAGCTGCCCGGCCGGCACGGCCACGCACTCGGCGTATCCGCCGCCGCCCAGAATGCCCATCACGCGGTCGCCCTCGGACCAGCCGGCGACGCCGGCCCCCACCGCCTCGATCTCGCCGGCGAACTCGAGTCCCGGGATGTCCGGCGGGGCGTCCGCGGGCGCCGGATAGCGGCCCATCCGCTGCAGGAGATCGGCCCGGTTGATCCCCGCGCAGCGCACGCGCACCCGCACTTCGCCGGCGCCGGCCACCGGGTCGTCCCTCTCGACGAGTTCGAGGACCTCCGGGCCGCCGGGCTCCCGGATGGAGATCGCCCTCATGCCCCGTGCCTTCCCGCCGAGGGGGCCGCCCCGAACGCCCGCCGCGCGGCGTCCAGCCGCTCCGGCGTCCCGATGTCGTACCACGCCGCGTCCGTCGCATCGAACACCGCGACGTGCTCCCCATCTCCGATCCAGTCCATGTACGAATCCATGATCGAGAAGACGCCTCCTTCCGCGTAGCGTTCGAACACGCGCGGCGAGAACGCGTGGATGCCGCAGAACCCGTACTCGCGGGCTTCGTCCGCGTTCGACGGCTCGCGCGCGACGACTTCCCACCCCTCCGTCCGGTTCGCGCGCCCGTACAAGCCCCGGCCGTCCACCAGGAGAGGGCGCGACGTCTCCCGCTCCGCGATCGCGAGCGTGGCCAGCCGTCCATCCCGCGCCTCCCCCTCCAGGTGCGCGCGATACAGTCCGGCGAGGTCCACGTCGGTCACGACGTCGCAGTTGTGGAGCAGGAAGGGCTCCCGCGCCTCGAACAGCGACCGCGCGTGGAAGAGGCCGCCGCTCGTGTCGAGGGGAGCCGGCGACTCCTCGTCTTCCCGCGACACGAACACGGGGACGCCCAGCGACGACGCTTCGGCCCACGCCGCCACCTGGTCGGCCAGGTAGTGCGCGTTCACGATCAGGCGGTGCGCGCCGGCCGCCACGAGGTTCCCGGCCACGCGTTCCAGCAGCGGGACGCCGCCGAAGTCGACGAGCGCCTTGGGCGTCGCGTCGGTCAGCGGCCGCAGGCGGCGTCCCCGGCCCGCCGCGAAGATCATCGCCTCCACGCGTCCGCCCCCGCCGTCCGGCTCAGACCCGCGCGGGACGGCGCGGCCAGTCCGCCGATTCGCGGTGCGTGACGTCGATGCGGACGTCGGGGAAGCGCACGCTCAGGTGCTGGCGCAGCCGCTCCGCCATGTACACCGAGCGGTGCTGTCCCCCCGTACACCCGAAACTCACGCTCAGGCTGTGGAATCCGCGGTCGAGGTAGTTCGCGATGTGCGCGTCCACGATCCCCCGCACACGTTCCCAGAACTCCTGCGCTTCCGGCCGGGCCGCGATGAAGGCGACCGTCTCCTCGTCGAGACCCGTGAGGTTGCGGTACGCCTCCTCCCGGCCCGGGTTCGGGAGTCCGCGGCAGTCGAACACGTATCCTCCGCCGTGACCGGACGTGTCCGCCGGGTATCCGCCGGGATACCGGAAGCTCGAGACCGTCACTTCCAGCCCTCCCTCGACCGCCGACGGCTCCGCCTCGCGGCCCCAGCGCTCGACGATCGCACGCAGCGCCCCCTCGAGTTCTGGCACGTCCACCGGAAGGCCCGTCTCGAGCAACCCCCGCAGGTTCTCCGCCGCGTAGGGCACGCTCTGCAGGAAGCGCGGCTTGCGCTCGAAGAATCCCCTGTAACCGTAGGCCCCGAGCGCCTGCAGCAGCCGGACGAGGACATACCCGGGCCACAGTTCGAGGAACTCCTCGCGCCGCGCCACCCCGTGCGACTCGATGACGCCGATGTAGTGGTCGAGCAGCGCCTCCCGGTGCCGGCGGGCGAGATTCGCCTTAGAGTCGTAGAGAAGCGACGCCACGTCGTACTGCAGCGCCCCGCGCCGACCGCCCTGATAGTCGATGAACCACGGCTCCGGACCCTCCGTCCCCTGCCGCACCATCACGTTGCGGGACTGGAGGTCGCGGTACAGGAACCAGGACCGGTCGCCGGCCAGCAGGTGGCGCGCGAGCCGCGAGAAGTCCCGCTCCAGGTCCGCTTCGTTGAAGGGGATGTGCGCGAGCTTCAGGAAGTGGTACTTGAAGTAGTTGAGGTCCCAGAGAATGGACTGCCGGTCGAACGCCGCCCGGGGATAGGCCCGGCGGAAGTCGATCCGCTTCCCTCCCTCGACCTGGAAGCGCGGCAGGATTTTGAGCACCTGCCGGTAGAGGGGGAGGATGGCGTCCGGGAAGGCGTCCGATCCCGGCTCGCGCGCCTCCTTGATCGCATCGAAGAGGGTCGTGTCACCGAGGTCCTCGAGGAGCCACACGCCGGACTCCTCGTCCGCTCCGTACACCTCCGGCACGGGCAGTCCGAGGTCGCGTAGCGTACGGGAGTACGAGAGGAAGGCCCGGTTCTCCATCGGGTCCGGGCCGTGGGCGCCCACGGCCGACACCCCGTCCGGAGCGGTGAGACGCCAGTAGCTGCGGGTGGAGCCGTCCGCGGCGACGGGACGGATGTCCCGCGGCGGTTCGCCGTGCCACTCGACGAAGAGCGCCGACGCGAGGTCGACCAGGGCCTTGCCGGGAGTCATCAGCCGGCCGGAATCGCGGGTCCGGAGCCGGGCCGGGCCTGGAGCGCGCCGACGAGGTCTTCGAGGCGCGCGACCCGGTTCGCCGCCAGGTATTCCGAGAGTCCGTCGTGCACATCCACCGCCGCGCCCGGATCGACGAACGACGCCGTCCCGACCTGCACGAGACAGGCGCCGGCGAGGATGTACTGCAGCGCGTCCTCCGCGTTGCGGATCCCCCCGATCCCCATGATCGGAAGCCCGCAGGTCTGCCGCGCCCGCCACGTCGCGTAGACGCCCATGGGGAGGATCGCGGGCCCGCTCACGCCGCCCGACCGGTTCCCGATCAGCGGTTCGCGCCGCGCGATGTCGACGACCATGCCGGGGAAGGTGTTGATCGCGCTCAGGCCGTCGGCCCCCGCCTCCTCACAGATGCGGGCGAAGTCGCCCACGTCGGGGACGTTGGGCGTGAGCTTGATCACGAGCGGCCGCTCCGTGCAGCCGCGGAGCCGCGCCACGAGGTCGGCCAGCGCCCTTTCGTCCGTGCCGAACATCGTGCCGCCCTTCACGTTCGGACAGGAGACGTTGATCTCGTAGCCGAGGAAGCCGTCCTCTCCGTCGAGTCCGCTCACGACGGCGGCGAAGTCCTCCGCCGAGTGCCCGACGACGTTCACGAACACCTGCGCGCGGCGGAGGTGCTCGCGCAGCCAGGGGAGCTTCTCCGCGATGAAGCCGTGGAGGCCGGGGTTCTCGAGCCCGATCGCGTTGATCATCCCGCCGGGCGTCTCCGCAACGCGGTGCGGCGGGTTCCCGGGGCGGGGCTCGAGGCTCACCGCCTTCGTGACGAGCCCGCCGATCTCGTCCAGGGGGATGAGATCGGCGTATTCCTGCCCGTAGCCGCACGTGCCGGAGGCCAGGAGCACGGGACTCGGGAACTCCGCCCCGAACACGCGCTGGACGAGGCCCGGGGACGCCGCGGCCGAGGTCAGATCTCCCCCCAGTCGAGTTCCTCCGCGGGGAAGACGGAGCCCTCGATGCACGACTTCACCCAGCTCCCGTCCGCCGCGCGCACGACGCACCCCTGGCAGGTGCCGATCCCGCAGCCCATGTGCTCTTCCACCGAGACCTGGAGCCTGCGACCGTGTTCGCGCGCGAAGGCGGCGAGCGCGCGCAGGAGCGGCGTCGGACCGCAGCCGAGGAGGAGCGCGCTCGACACCGGGTCGAGACCCGCGGTCACGAGGCCCTTCCGGCCGGCGCTCCCGTCTTCCGTGAACAACTCCGGGTCGTGATCCGTGAGGCGGGCGATGAGAGCGGGGTCGAACACCGCTCCGGCGTCCCGCTCGCCATAGATGAGCCGCACCCGCCGTCCCGCCGCCGCTTCGCGCGCCGCGAGGAAGATGAACGGGGCGAGCCCGACGCCGCCCGCGACGCACTCGACGTCCGCGCCCTCCGTGTCGAAGGGCCGGCCCAGCGGACCCAGGAGGAGGGCGGTCTGCCCGACTTCCAGCTTCGCAAGCGCCCGGGTGCCCTGTCCGTAGGCGCGCAGCAGGATGCCGACCTCGCCGCCGGGGCCCGTCCAGCCGACGCTGAACGGACGCGGGAGGAGCCAGGCCCCCGGCGCGTCGAGCCCGACGCCGAGCATGACGAACTGCCCGGGGAGCGCGGCGGCCGCGATGTCCGGGCAGTCGAACTCCTGCCACCAGGTATCGCGGGCCACGAGGCGCGTGGAGAGCAGCGCCGCCCGCCGGCTCACGGGCGCCGCGCGCTCCACCGCCACATCGCGGCCGGCGCTCAGCACCCCGACTCCGGCGGGGGCGCGTATCGGCGCAGCACGTCCTCGCGGTACGCGATGATCGCGTCCGCGATCGCGCGCGCGATCGCTCGCTGTCCTTCCTCGCCGTTCAGGTAGCGCTCCTCTTCGTCGTTGGAGAGAAAACCGACTTCGACGATCACCGACGGCATGCGCACGAGCGCCCCCAGGAGGACCCACCACGGGCCCTGTATGACGCCGCGATCGGGGGATCCCCCGCGCCGGACCGTCCGGATCGAGTTCTGCACGAACCCGGCAAAGAGCCGAGACTCCGCAAGATTCTCGGTGCGGTCCAGTCCCGCGAGAATGAACTGAACGTCGGAGGGCGAACCCGCCGCGTCATCCACCTCGGGACCCCGGTTCTCCCGCAGCGCGACCTCGCGCGCCTCCTCCGAGCGGGCCTGCCCGAGGAAGATGGTCTCGAACCCACGCGCCCGCTCGTCCCCCGCAGCGTTGGCGTGGATCGAGACGAAGAGATCGCCGGCCCGGTCCACCGCGAACTGGGACCGTTCGTCGAGGTCCACGTAGACGTCGGCGTCCCGGGTCATATGAGGCTCGACCATCTCGCGCCCTTCCAGCTCCTCGTACAGTCGTCTCGCGATCGCGAGCACGATGTCCTTCTCGTAGCTCGCGCTGCCCAGCGTTCCCGGGTCGCGGCCTCCGTGGCCGGGGTCGATGATCACGCGCCACGGCGCCGCCGGGTCGACGCGGGCCGGCAACGGGTCGGTGGCCGGCGGGGAGGATGGGGACGCCGGAGATGAGTCGGGCGCCTGAGACCCCTCGGACACGGCGGCGACCGGCGGCGGCCCCTCCGACACCCACCGCGTGAGGAACTCGGCCGGAAGCCAGAAGGCGCCGCCTTCCTCATAGGGCGGGTTCGCGAGCTGCACCGCGCGCCCCCCGCGTCGAAAGAAGGGAGACTCGGCCTCGAACGCGACCTCGTCGCCGTGGAGGCGGGCCCGAAGGAAGACGCCGTTTCGCGTCACGTCCTCGAGGACGCCTTCCAGCGCGAGCGCGAGATCCGTCACATCCACGGCGGGGTAGGCCCGGTGCCGCGCGACGGCGAGACTCACGGTGCGGCCCGAAACCTCCGCCTGAACCGTCTCGGGGGGCGCCTGGGCGTCGATTCCGGTCAGCGTCCCCGAGAGCATGGCCTGCGCGACGACGACGGCGGCCGCCACGATCCGCCCGCCCGCGCCGACCCGGCCGCGTTCGCCGCCGGCTCCCCGGTCACCCGCCACGCGCCGCCTCCCTCTTCGCCCGCTCGGCCTCCCGCTGCATCGTCTTCCTCTTCAGATCCTCCCGCCGGTCCCGGTGCTTCTTCCCCCGCGCCAACCCCAGCGTGACCTTGGCGAAGCCGCGCCGAAAATGGATGTCCAGCGGCACGAGCGTCAGCCCGCTCTCCCGCGTCTTCGAGCGCAGACGATCGATCTCCCTTCTCCGGAGCAGGAGCTTTCGCCGACGCACCGGATCGGGGGCATCGATCGTCGCCTTGTCGTACGGAGGAATGTGGAGATTATGGAGCCACGCCTCCCCGCCGTCGATCCGCCCGAACGAGTCCGCGAAGCTCGCCTTCCCGTCCCGGAGCGACTTCACCTCCGCGCCCCGCAGCACGATCCCCGCCTCGAACTGCTCGAGCACCTCGTAGTCGTGGCGAGCCTTCCGGTTGCGGGCGATGACCCGGACCCCATCGCGATCGCCCACGGCTCACTCCCGGGACGCCCCGCCGTCCGCCTCCCCGGCGCTCTCGTCGGCCTCCGGCGCATCGCCCGCCTCGTCCCCGCCTCCCGATCCATCCGCGGACCCGTTCTCCGCCTGTTCCTCCGGCGCCTCGCCGTCCGCCAGCGCCGCGCGGTAGGCCTCCTTGGACTCGGCGACGCGCGCCTCGAGGTCGGAGCGGGCCTGCCGGGCCGCGTCCTTTCCCGCCTTGAGCGCCTCCCCCGCCTTCTTCTGGCGGTCGGCGACGTTCTTGCGGAAGGCCCCGACACGCGTTTCCACCTCGTCGCGCGTGCGGTCGTAGCGGTCCCCGAGCGTCTCCCGGAGGTCCGTGAGGCGCTCGCCCGTCCCCTCCCTGAGCCGGCGGGCCCCCTCCCGGAGGTCGGCCTGCGTCTCGCGGCCGGATTTCGGTGCCAGAAGCAGCGCGACGCCTGCACCCACGAGGGCGCCGCAGAGGAAGGCGACGACCCCGGATGCCCGGCGTTCCACGATCACGTACGGCTGTTGATCCTGCTCCGACATGTCACTCCCTCTCCTGCTGGCGCCCGACGCCCTCTACAACCCGCCTGTACGCGGCCGGATCCCACTCGGGCCGTTCATTGGCGTCGGCGATCCGCTGCCCGAGATGATAGATGAGACGCGTGATGCGCGCCGTCTTGTCGTACAGAATCCGGTCCGCCTCGTCGTTGGGACCGTGATAGTCTTCGTGCGTACCCGTGAAGAAGAAGAGAATGGGTACGCCCTTCCTCGCAAAACTGTAGTGGTCGGAGCGGAAATAGAAATTCTCCTCCGGCCACGGGTCGTCGATCATCTCGAGCCCGAGTTCCGGGTGCTCCCGCAGCGTCTGCCGAAGTGTCGTGCCGAGCGTGGATTCGTCGGCGCCGATCGCCACGACGGTGTCGCGCCAGTTCCGGCCGATCATGTCGATGTTCAGGTTGGCGACGGTCGCTCCGAGGGGGAACAGCGGGTTCTCGGCATACCACCCGGAGCCGAGAAGTCCACGCTCCTCCCCGCTGACGGTCATGAATACGAGGGAGCGGCGAGGCGGTGTTTCCAGCGACGCGAACGCCTGCGCGAGTTCAATGATCGCCGCGGTTCCGGAGGCATCGTCATCGGCGCCGTTGTAGATGGAGTCCCCGTCGACGGGCCGCCCCACGCCCACGTGATCCATGTGGGCCGTGAAGACAACGAACTCGCCGCGGAGGTCGGGGTCCGAACCCTCGATCCAGCCGATCGTGTTGAAGGCCCTCTCCTCGCGGAATTCGGAGTGCGTGCGCACCGTCACCTCCCAGGCGGTCGTGCCCGCGCCGGAAGCGAGGGCCGCGCGCAGCGTTTCGGGAAGCGCGGGCGTCCGGACGAGCGCGACCGGGGCGCCGAGTTCCTCCGGCATGCCGACGGACAGCCGCTCCCGCTCGTAGAAGCGCCGCATGCCGTCGAAGTAGTCGTCCGGCGCGTCGACCGCGAGCAGCACGGCGACCGCCCCGCCATCGAGGATGCCGCGGACGGATTCGAGGGCTCGCCGGGTGTCCTCGGGCGTGACCGGCATGACCGCGACGGCGCCGGGGGGCGGGTCGGCGCCGCCGGGCGTCAGGATCGCAAGCGGACCCACGGCCTCGCCGCGGCCGCCCGGAACGGACAGGATGTCGGACACGTCGATCGTCCCGCCGCCCGGTCCGTCGATCTCGAGCAACTGCCGGCCCGGGGCGCCGGCCCGGGAAGCCGTCAGCGGATACTCCTGCAGGTAGCTGTCGCCGTCCGCCGGCTGGAGGCCGAATTCCTCGAAACGACCGGCGATGTGCCGCGCCGCCTTGTCCAGCTCCGGGCTCGGCGTCGCTCTGCCGCGCATCGAGTCGTGCGCCAGCGCGCCGATCCGAAACCGCAGGTCGCCCGCGGTGATGGTCGCCGCCCCGGTCTCCGCCTGCGCGGAGATTCCGGCGGGGAAGGCCGTGAGCGCCAGCAGCGGGACCCATATCCTTTTCATTTGCTTCCTTCCCGGAGAGACGTTCGACCGAAGGCAAGTCCGCAACGTGTGGCGGGGCTCCGCCACGGGCTGCTAGTCTTTTCCGATGACCGAAGGCACCGCAACTCTCACCTCCGCTCTCGACGCTTCCCGGCAGCGCCTCGATCTCGCGAGTCCGCGCGAGATCGTGGGCCTTTCGCACCTCGAACTCGTGGCGCGCCACATCGTCGAAGGGTTTCTCATCGGGCTCCACGACTCGCCGAAGCGCGGCTTCTCCGCCGAATTCGCCGAGGATCGCCCGTACAACCACGGCGACGATCTCCGTTACCTGGACTGGAAGGCCTACGCGAGGACGGACCGCCTCTTCATCAAGCAATACGAGGAAGAGACGAACCTGCGGGCCTACCTGCTCGTCGACGTGAGCCGGTCGATGGGCTGGGTGTCGGACGCGGAGCGCTTTCCGACCAAGCTCGCCTACGCGCGGCTGCTCGCGGCTTCGCTTTCGCTGCTCCTCGTGCAGCAGGGAGACGCGACGGGACTCATCGCCTTCGATGAGGCGCTGCGGGTGCACATGGCGCCGCGCACCACGCGCCGCCACTGGCGCCGGCTACTGGGCGAACTCACGCGCCTCGCCGCCGATGGCCGGACGGATGCGGGTTCCGCGCTCAAGGAGATTGCCGGCCGGCTTCAGCGGCGGGGCCTCGTCGTGCTCATCTCGGACCTGCTGGTGGACCCGGATACGACGCGGATGTCCCTGCGCTATCTCCGGCACCGCGGCCATGAGGTGATCCTGTTCCACATCATGGACCCCGGCGAGCGTGAACTTCCCGCGGAGGGGGAGGCGATCTTCTTCGACCCCGAAACGGGCGAGGAACTCGGCGCCAACTCCGCGGCGCTCCGCAGGCAGTACCGGGAGGCGGTCGAGGCGGCGGTCGATGGCTGGCGCAAGGAGGCGCTGCGCTGGGGGGCCGACTACGCGCTCCTCACGACGGACACTCCCCTCGGGCTCGCGCTGCGGCAGTTCATGCGCAGGCGGGCCGGCGGGTGACGGGAGCCGGGGTGGCTTGAGCTTCCTCTACCTGTCGGCGCTGGCGCTCGGACTGAGCGTCGTCGTGCCGCTCATCCTCCACCTGCGGCGGCGCCAGACCGACCGCCGCGTGTCCTTCCCGGCGCTCCGCTATCTGAGCCGCGCGGAAGACGCGCGCTCGAGGTCGCTCGCGGCTTCCGACCTGCTGCTGCTCGCCGTGCGGATCGGCCTCCTGATCGCGCTCGCGCTCGCCGCGGCGGGTCCGCTCATCGGACGGGGCGGCGCCCACGACCACGAGCCGACGGACCTCGCGCTCATCGTGGACAACTCGGCGAGCGTCGGGCGCCTGGACGAAGACCGCCTCCTGTTCGAGTCGCTCGTGGAGCTCGCCCGGTCGGCGCTCGCCGCAGCCCGCCCGGAAGACCGCGTGTGGCTCTTCCCCACCGTGGGGGAACCGCTCGCGGCCGGCGTGTCCGCGGGGCGGGCCGCGCCGGCGCTCGGGCAAATCCGGCCGACGGACGGCGCGGCGGACCTGGCCGCCGTCGTGGCGCGGGCCGCCGCGGCGCTCCCCGCCGACGGCGAGCGGCGGCGCGAAGTCCAGTTGCTGTCGGACCTGCAGGCGTCGGCTCTGCGGACCGCCCCGGCGGCGGCCGGCGACGCCGCCCCCCTCGTGGCCTACGCGCCCCGGCCGCCGGCCGAGCCGAACGGCGCTCTCGTCGATGTCGAACTCACGGGCGGCACGACCGCGCCGTCCGGGACGGGGCACGGCGTCATCGTGCGGAGCGCGCGCAGCGGGCCGTCCGCCCCGGTGGATCCGCCGGACGCCGCCGCGGCGGAAGCGGACATCCGTCTCGAACTCGACGGACGGCTCGCCGGCGCCGCCCGGGCCCCATGGGGAGCGAGCGCCATCCTCGGCCTTCCGGAACTCGGGCCGGGGCTGCACGAAGGGCGGCTGGAGGTGGATCCCGCCGGCGCGCGGGCCGATGACCTGCGCTACTTCGCGATCCGGGTCGTGCCTCCGCCCACGGTCCGCTTCCACGGCGACGCAACCAGCTTCGTCGGACTCGGGATCGAGACGCTTCGCGACGGAGGGCGGCTGGGAACGGGAGGAAACGCGGCCGTCGCGGTCGTGGACGGGGATGCGAGCGTCGGTGCGCCGTGGGAGGGCGCGGAGACCGTCATCTTCGTTCCGCCCGCGGACCCGGTGGACCTCGCGGCGTTCAACCAGGGACTGGCCTCCGCCGGGATCGCCTGGCAGGCACGCGTCGATGCGGGATCGGGCGACCTCGGACTCGTGGAGCCGGAGGCCGCGTTCTCGCTCTCGGGGGTTCGGGTCCGGCAGCGCTACCTCCTCCGCGCGACGGGCGGCGGGTCGACCGCCGACACGGCGCTGCTGCGCACGGAAGACGGAGAACCGTGGCTCATCCGCACGGAGTCGGACGATCGGCTGGCGTTGATCTCCGCCTCGTCGCTCACCGCCGGCGCCAGCGATCTCCCCGCGCATCCCGCCATGGTCCCCTTCCTCGAAGCGCTCCTTGTGCACTGGTCTCACCTGGCGACCTGGCCCTTCGCCGATTTCGGGGCGGGGCGGCCGCTGACCCTCCCGGAGTGGGCGAGCGAGGTCGAGTCCCCCGACGGGACGGTGCGGGGCGTGGAGGGCGGAGCGCGGTTTACGCCGCTCAGGGCGGGAGTGTATGCGGTCCGGGGTACCGGGAGCGACGGGGCGGGCGTGGAGGCGCACTTCGCGGCGAACGTGCCGGCGGAGGAGGCGGATCCCACGCCGATGGCGCCGCGCGAACTGGAGGAACTGTTTGCCGGCCGGCCGGTATTCACGGCGGGCCCCGACGCGAGCGCCTGGGAAGACGGTATCTTCCGCGCGCGGCGGGGCCGGGACATGGCCCCCTGGTTGATCGCGCTCGCGCTCGCGCTGATCGGGATCGAGCTGTACCTGGCGACGCCGGGCCGGTCGCGCCGCCCGAGCGCGGACGGTGAAGGGAGCGAGGTGACATCGGGCGCGTCGAACTGATTCGAACGTCGTTCCTCCGAACCGTGCGAGCCGCCGGAATCCCGGAGGCGCTCTCGCGGCGTGGTACCCGTGCGTTCGTCCACCCGCTCCCGGGGGCGGGACCCGCCGCGCTTGCGCTCGCGCTCGACGACCTGGCCGTCGGCGCGCCCATCGTCCTCGTGGCAGACACCCCCGAGCGGGCCGACGCGCTATACGAGGACCTCCGCACGCTCGGGGCCGCCGGCGCCCGCTGCTATCCGCAACGAGAGGCCCTTCCGTACGAGGACGCGGACCCCCACATCGAGATCGAGGCCCAGCGCGTGGACGCCATGGGGGCGCTGCTCGGCGGGCGCTGCCGCATCCTCACGACGACGGCCCGGGCGCTCGCCGAACGCGCGCCGATCCCCGTCGGACCCGGCACGAGCCTCGCCCTCACGATCCGGCGCGGGGCCGCGCACCCTCTGGCCGAACTCGGCCGCCGCCTCGAGGAGATGGGATTCGGCCGCACCCACACGGTGCGTGAAGTCGGGGATTACGCGATCCGCGGCGGGATCGTGGACCTGTTCCCGTTCGGACATCCGGCGCCGCTTCGGATCGAACTCTGGGGCGACGAGGTGGAATCGGTGCGCCGCTTCGACGCGCTCACGCAGCGTTCGACCGAAACCCTGGAGAGCGTGGATGTGCTTCCGATCGCGCTGCGGGGCTCCGAAACGGCGGGCGACGTGGAGCGGCGCGCCCTCCTCGAGACGCTGCCTCCGACGGCCCTCGCTCTGATCCTCGAGCCGGAAGGGGGCGTCCGGGCCCGCGATCGCCTGTGGGATGAGGTCCGGGACGCGAGGAAACGCGTCGGCGCCGGCGCGGAGCCGGCCGAATCTCTCGTCCTCTCGCCCACCGAGGCGGAGCGAAGGCTCGCCGCGTTCCGCCGGCTCGAATTCACGGCCCCGGAGCGGGAGGCGCCGGCCGCAATCCGGCTTCCGGTCGAGCCTCCACCCTCCATCGACCGGGACATGAAGCGGCTCGTGGGCGAGATCGGCACGGCGCGCGCCCGCGGCGAACGATTCATCGTCTTCTGCGACAACGACGGCCAGGTCGAGCGGCTGGAGGAGATCCTCACCGAACGCGGGGGTGCGGCGCTGGCCCGAGAGGTCACCCTCGCCATCGGATCGCTCAGCGGCGGGTTCAGGGTCGGCGTCCCCGGCACCCTGCTCGTCCTCACGGATCACGAGGTGTTCCGGCGCCGGTATCGCCGCCACCGCGTCCGGCTGCGCGGCGCCGCGACCATCGAGTCCATCGCGGCCATCGAACCCGGGGACTACGTGGTTCACATGGAGCACGGGATCGGCCGCTACATGGGCCTGCAACGCGTCGACGTGCGCGGCGAGACGATCGAGACGATGGAGATCCGCTACGCCGACGGCGAAATCCTGAGGCTCCCGCACTATCGGCTGGATCTCATCGAACGATGGAGCGCCGCCGGCTCCGACGCCCAGCCGCCCGCGGTCCACAGGCTCGGCCGGCGGAAGTGGAAACAGCTCCGGAACCGGACCGTCAGGGCGATCGAGGCCACGGCGGTCGAACTCCTCCAGCTCTACGCGCGACGCAAGATGTCGCCCGGCCGCGCCTTCCCCGCCGAGACCGCCTGGCAGCGCGAGATGGAGTCCGCCTTCCTCTACGATGAGACGCCGGATCAACTCAGCGCCTGGGAGGCCGTACGGGGGGATCTCGAGGCGCCGGTCCCGATGGATCGCCTCGTGTGCGGGGACGTCGGCTTCGGGAAGACGGAGGTCGCGATCCGCGCGGCGTTCAAGGCGGTGCAGGACGGCGCGCAGGTTGCCGTGCTCGCCCCGACCACGATCCTGGCGGATCAGCATCTCGCCACCTTCCGCGAGCGCCTCGCGGGCTTCCCGGTGCACGTGGAAGGGTTGTCGCGCTTCCGCACTCCCCGTGAGCAGCGCGACGTCATCGCGGGGCTCCGAGCCGGGACCGTCGACATCGTCATCGGCACGCACCGGCTCCTCTCGCGCGACGTCGAATTCCGCGACCTCGGCCTCCTCATCGTCGACGAGGAGCAGCGTTTCGGCGTCCGCCAGAAGGAGCGGCTGAAGGAGTACCGCGAGACGGTGGACGTCCTCACGCTCACGGCGACGCCCATCCCCCGGACCCTTCACCTGGCGCTCGGCGGGCTGCGCGACCTCTCCACGATCCGCACGCCGCCCAGAAACCGCATGCCGATCATCACGCACGTGCTGTCCTGGGATGACGGGATCCTGGAGGAGGCTCTGCGGCGCGAGTTCGACCGCGGCGGCCAGGTGTTCTTCGTCCACGACCGCGTAGAGACGATCCACGCCGCCGCGAGCCGGGTCGAAAGACTGATGCCCGAAGCGCGGGCCGCCATCGCGCACGGCCAGATGCCGGAGCGCGAACTCGAGGACGTCATGCACCGCTTCGTCCGCGGCGAGATCGATCTCCTCATCTGCACGTCCATCATCGAGAACGGACTCGACGTCCCGTCCGCGAACACGATGATCGTCCACCGGGCCCACAACTTCGGCCTCGCCCAGCTTTACCAGCTTCGGGGGCGGGTCGGCCGCTCACACCGCCGGGCCTACTGCTATCTCGTCGTCCCCTCCGATGTCGCGCCGGACGCGGCGGAGCGGCTGCGCGTGCTGGAACACCACACGGAACTGGGCTCGGGATACGAGGTCGCGCTCAAGGACCTCGAGTTGCGGGGGGCGGGGAACCTCATGGGCGGAGAGCAGAGCGGCTTCGCGACCGCGGTGGGGATCGAGACGTGGCAGCGGCTCGTCGAGAGCACCCTCAGGCGCTTGAAGGGAGAATCCTCGGACCCCGCGCCGCGCGCCCGGGTCTCCGTGGACGGAGAATCGTTCCTCCCCGATGCCTACGTCGCCGGGTCGCCGGTGAAGATGCATCTCTATCGCCGTCTCTCGCGTCTCACGAAATGGGAAGAGGTGAAGGCGTTCCGCGCGGAACTCGAGGATCGCTTCGGCCGCCTTCCGCCCCCCGCGGCGCGTCTCCTCGCGGCGGCGGAACTCCGGATCCTCGGGGCGGCGGTCGGCGCGGACTGGATCCGGGCCTCCGACGACGACGCCCGAATCTCGTTCGAAGCGACGGCCTCGCCGCGGCTCCGGCTCCTCACGAACGCGCTCGCGGACCGTCAGTTGCACGTTGAAGTACGGCGGCTGGAACCGTTATCGTTGATCCTGCGACGGGCGGGAACCGAGCCCCTGCTGCCGCTGCTGGTGGAAGCCCTGGGGATCCTGGCGGCACCGGAGACCGCCGACGCGAAAGAGATGAAAGTTCCGGCGACCGCCGGAGGAGTCTAGCGTGATAGATATCAATCGTGGAATGAAGGCCCTCCGGGCCGGAGTCTGCCTGCTCGTGGCGGCGCTCGCCCTCATTGCGCCCCTCTCCGGGCTGCAGGAGAACGAACCCGCGGCGCCCGACACCGTGCGGGCGACGGAGTTTCCCCCCGGCGTGGAGACGCTGGACCGGATGGTGGCCGTGGTCGGCGACACGGCGATCCTGATCTCCGACATCCAGGTCACGCTCTACCAGCTACAGGCCCGCGGCGCGCGCGTTCCGCCCGAGGGGACCGAACGCTGGGACGCGTTCGCCCGCGAAGTGCTCGATGCGATGATCGACGACCTCATCTTCCTTCAACAGGCGAAGAACGCGGGCGTCACCGTGCCCGAGGACCGCGTGGCCGAGATGGCGGACAGCTACTTCGGGGAGACGAGGGGCCAATTCTCCTCCGACGAGGAGATGATGCTGGCGGTGGAGGAGACGGGCATGAACATGCTCCAGTTCCGCCAGATGCTCCGCGCCCAGGCTCATGCCGAAGGGATGCGCCAGGCCTACCGGATCGAACTCGAGCAGCGCACCGACCTGCCGCCGGTCATCGTCAGCGAGGAAGAGGTCGAGGCCGCCTTCGAGGAGTTCGCGCAGAACCAGCCTCCGCGCCCCGCGCTCGTCTCGTACAACCGGCTCGTGGTCACGCCGCTTCCGAGCGGCGCGGCCCGGGACAGCGTCCTGGCGCGCACGGTTCGCGTTCAGAACGATTTCGCGAACGAGGATGAGTTTTCGGTTCTCGCCCGCCGCCATTCCGATGATGAAGGCACCAGGGAGCAGGGCGGCGAGTTGGGCTGGATGAACCGCGAACTGCTCGTGAAACCCTTCGGCGACGCCGCCTGGGGGGCGCGCCCCGGCCAGACGGTGGGTCCGGTGCAGACGCAGTTCGGACTCCACTTCGTCAAGGTCGAGCGACAGCGGGGGGCGGAGCGTTTTCTGCGCCACATCCTCCTGCGCCCCGAGATCAAGGACGAAGACATCGACGCGGCCCGCACGCTCGCGGTTGAGATCGCGGACAGCCTGCGGGCGGGCGCGGACCCCGAGCGACTTGTGGCCCTGTTTCGCGGGCAGGTGGCCGATGAGGCGATCCGCTTCGACGACGTCCCGCTCGGGAGTCTGGTGAGCCAGTTCACGGGCGCGGGCGCCGAGTCCGGGCTCACCGCCCCGACGGCCGGCACCGTATACGGGCCGCTGCCGGTAGAGCGCGGCGGTCCCACGGAGTTCGGGCTCGTCCATGTCCTGACGTTTCGCCCCGAGGGGCCGATCGAGATCGGCGACGTGCGGGACCAGATCCGGCAGAGCCTCCGGACCCGCAAGCAGATCGACATCATCCTCGAAGAGGTGCGTTCCAACACGTACATCGATGTGAGATTCTGAGGAAGATGACCCGCATGCCGCGCCTCGGGATCACGCTGGGGGATCCGCGCGGGATCGGGCCGGAGGTGACCGCGGCGGCGCTCTCCTCGTTCTCGGGGGTGGACGGGATCGACGCGGTCCTCGTGGGGCCACGGTCGCTCGGCGAGGTGGAGGACGGCCTGGAAGGGGTGCCTCGGGAAGCGGTGGGAGACTGGGACCCCGCGGGCGGCGAGAGGCTCGCGGGCGTGCTGTCGGGGCGGGCCATCGAACGGGCCGTCGCGATGGCGCGGACGGGAGACATCGACGGGATCGTCACGGCTCCGATCAGCAAGGCCGCCCTGCGGGCCGCGGGGTACACACACCCCGGTCATACGGAGTTCCTCCAGGAATTGGCCGGGGCGCGCGAGGTCACGATGATGATGTCCGCCGAGCGCACGCCCCTCGGCGGATCCCTGCGCCTGGCGCTCCTCACCGCGCATCTCCCCCTGCGCGACGTACCCTCCGTGCTCGATGTGGACCTCTTCGCACGCCGGTCCGTGATCGCGATCGAAGCGCTGCGCGCCTGGTGGGGGATCGAGCGGCCACGCCTCGCCTTCGCGGGGCTCAATCCGCACGCCGGCGAAGGTGGACTCTTCGGTGACGAGGAGATCGAGGTGTTCGCGCCGGCGCTCGCGCGGCTCGCTTCGGACCCCGCCGTGGAGATTCTCGGAGTCTTCCCCGGGGACACCGTCTTCCTGAAGGCGCTTTCGGGGGAGGCGGACCTGGTCGTGACGCCTTACCACGATGTGGGTCTCGCCGTGCTGAAGACGATCGCGATGAACGAAGGCGTGAACGTCACGGCCGGGCTTCCCTTCCCGCGAACTTCTCCGGATCACGGCACGGCCATGGATATCGCGGGCCGCGGGATCGCGGATCCGGGAGCGATGCGCGCCGCCATCGACCTCTGCGCCCGGTTCTGCGCGGCGCGGGCCGTCGCGAGATGATCTCGCTGAGAAACGTCTCAAAGGCCTACCCGCGCTCCGGAGACGCGCTCCGGGGGGTGTCGTTCCGTCTCCGGAAGGGGGAGTTCGCCTTCCTCACGGGACCGTCGGGGGCGGGCAAGTCGACAGTGCTCGAACTGATCCACTTCCAGACCCGGCCGACCGAAGGCGAGGTTCAGGTCTCACGCTACAACTCGAGGCGGGTCCGCCGCCGGGACATTCCCGCCCTGCGGCGGCGCGTGGGGTTCGTGTTTCAGGACTTCAAGCTGCTGGAACGGCTGACCGCCGCGGAGAACGTGGCCTTCGCGCTCGAAGTCATCGGGACGCCGCGCCGCGAGATCGCGGGGCGCGTCCAGCGGCTGCTGAGTCAGGTGGGTCTCGCCGCCCGCGCCCGCTCGCGACCATCGGAGCTGTCGGGCGGAGAACGGCAGCGCGTGGCGGTGGCGCGCGCCCTCGCCACGGAACCGCGGATCCTCCTCGCCGATGAGCCCACGGGCAACCTCGATCCCGACGCCGCGGGGGGGGTGTTCGAGCTGTTCGGGATGCTGAACCGCCTCGGCACGGCCGTGCTCATGGCCACCCACGACGCGGACTTCGTGCGCCGACACCCGCGGATCCGTCGACTCGAGCTGGAGGACGGGCGACTCGCCCGCGACTCCGCCGCGTGAGAGCCATGCGCGAGGCGCTCGCGGGCTTCCGGCGCACACCTCTGCTGTGCGCCCTCTCGATCGGGGCGATCGGGCTCAGCCTCGTGATCCTCGGTCTGTTCGGGCTCGTCGCGCACAATATCGGCGGTGCGATCAGCGACGTGGAACGCCGCGTGGAGGTCGTCGGCTACCTGCTCGATGACGCCGGCTCGGAACAGGTGCGGGCCGCTCGGCGGGAGTTGGAGGCGCTCCCGGCCGTGGAATCGGTGCGCTACGTCTCGAAGGACGAGGCGCTGGAGCGGGCGCGGCGCGATCTGGTCGAGTTCTCGAACGTCTACGGCGAACTGGCGGTGAACCCGCTTCCGGCGTCGTTTCACCTCCGGCTCCGGGAGGGCTTCCGCACTCCGGAAACGGTGTCGGAGACCGCGAGCCGGCTCGCGGCGTATCCGTTCATCGAGGAGGCGCGGTTCGGGGATGAGTGGGTGGAGCGGCTCTTCGCCCTCCGGAACGCGGCGACGGGGACCGCGCTGGCCCTGGGCGGCGGATTCGCGCTGATCGCGGTGCTTCTCATCGTCACGACGGTGCGCATGGCCATCCTCGCGCGCGGCGAAGAGATCGAGATCATGCAGATCGTGGGCGCGCGGGAGGGCTATATCCAGCGGCCCTTCCTCCTCGAGGGCGCAATCACCGGGCTCGCGGGCGGACTGCTCGCGCTCGGCGTCACGCGACTCGCGTACGTCGTCTTCCCCGTGCGTTTCGCTGCCGTCGAATCGCTCGCGTGGCTCCCGCACCTCTGGACCGCGGCCGGCGTCGCCGCCGCCGCCGTGCTGGGCCTGCTCGCGGCCGCCTTCTCCGTGCACCGTGAAGTGGGACGGGCGTATGGCCCGTCCTAGCGCATCCGAGGGACGACCCGGGTCGACTCGCGTTGCGCGACGCCGCGCGTGGGCGACGCGGCTCGTCGGGGCCGTGAGCGTCGCCGTCGCGGCGAGCCCGACGTGGACCGCGCCCGCTCCCGCCGTCGCGCAGGAGTCGCCGGATGTGCGGCGCCGCCTCGAAGAGAGCGAGGGGCGACTCGAACTCATCCGCGAGGAACGACAGCGGCTGCGCCGGGAACTCGAGGGAATCGCGGGCCAGGTCAGCGGCGACTCGGCGGAACTCGTGAACATCGAACGACAGATCGCCGCCTCCGCGAGTCTTCTGGCCGAGTTCGACGTTCAACGGCTCGCGCTCTCGGAGCAGCTCACGGCCATGACGCGGGAGATGCTGCTCACGCGCGACGAACTCGCGGCGCGCCGTGTCGTGCTGCGGGCGCGGCTCCGCGACATCTACAAGCGCGGCCCGCTCCGCACCGTCGAGATGCTCCTCTCCTCGCGATCGTTCTCGGACCTGCTCAATCGCTACAGGTATCTCCGCGATATCGCCGTCTTCGACCGCATGCTCGTGGACGACGTGGAGAAGCTGGAGGACACGCTCGCGGATCTGCGCGGCGGATTGAGCCGGGAAAGCGACCGGATCGCACGCGTGCGGGCGGAGAATCTCCGGGAATACGGCGAGTTGGAGAGGTTGGAGCGGCAGCGGGAGGAGCGGTTGCGCCGATTCGCCGACCGCCGCGACGAGGCGCAGTCGACGCTGGCCCGGCTGGCGGCGGAAGAGGCCGAGCTGCGCGCACTCATGGCGGGGCTGGAAGAGCGACGCCGCTCGGCGGAACGCGAGGCGGGCGCGGCGTCGGTTTCATCGCTGACGACCGGGGATCTCGGGCGCCTCGCCTGGCCGGTCGAAGGGGAGGTCCTGTGGCGTTTCGGGCCCGAGCGGGAAGGACGCACGACGATCCCGCGGGAAGGGATCGGGATCGCGGCCCCGCGCGGCACGCCCGTGAACGCGGTGGATCGCGGCACCGTCGCCTCCGTGGCGGCGCGCGCCTCCGGACAGACGGTGATCCTCGATCACGGAGGAGGGTTCTACTCGTCCTACCAGAAGCTCCGCGACGTCACGGTCCGCGAGGGACAGGCGGTCGGCGAGGGAGAGGCGATCGGATACGTGGGCGGGGACGCCACCCGGCCGCACATCGAGTTCCAGATCTACGAGCCGGGGACGGTGGGGCCCCGCGCGGTGGATCCGGTCCGGTGGCTGAGGGGCCGCCCGTGACCGTCGAGCGTCCGTGGGGGCAGGAAGACCTTCTGCGACGCCTGGCCGGCGCGGTCGCGGGCCGGAGGCTGCCGCAGTCGCTTCTCGTCCACGGCCCGGAGGGTGTCGGCAAGCGCTCGCTGGCTCTGTGGATGGCGCGCGCGCTCGAGTGCGAGGCCGCGGATGTGCCCTGCGAGGAGTGCCGGAACTGCCGCATGGCGGCGCGGCTGGAGCACCCGGACATCCACCTCCACTTCCCCATGCCGCGCCCGAAGCGGGCCGCTTCGCGGGCCAAGCTGCGAGAGGCCATCGAAACGCAGCGGCACGAGCGTCTCGCTCTGCTGCGGGAGGACCTCCATGCGCGCCTGGACCCGGACGCGGTCACGGGACTCTACGTGGCCGCCGTGGAGAACATCCGGGACCAGGCGTCCCGGCGTCCGTCGATGGCGCGCAGGTCGGTGTTCGTGATCGAGGACGCGGAACGGATGGTGCCGCAGAGCGCGAGCCCCGAGGCGGCGAACGCCTTTCTCAAGCTCCTGGAGGAACCGCCGCCGTTCGCGTACCTCGTGCTCACGAGCAGCCGTCCGGATGCCCTTCTGCCGACGATCCGGTCCCGCACGGTGCCGCTCCGCATCGCGCCGCTGCCGACCGAACGCGTGGCGGCCTACGTCGCGAAGCACCTCGGCGTGCGCGATGACGACCGGGCGCGTGGGGTCGCACGGCGGGCCGGTGGCGCCGTCTACCGGGCGCGCATGCTCGTCGACGCCGAAGTCGACGAGTCCGGGGCCGCCGCGGACGGTCTGCTGGCCGCCGCCCTCGACGGCTCGCCACAGGCGCGCTATCGCGCCGCGTCCCGCTACTCCGCGCGTGGCGCGCGAGGGGAGCTGGAGCCGGCGCTCGAGGCGCTGCGCATCCGCCTTCGGGACATGCTCTGCGTCGCGGCCGGCGCCGCCGACGCGGCGCTGGACCCGGATCGCACGAAGAAGTCCGGCGCAGCGGGAAGCCAGGGCGCCCGGGGAGCGGGCGGCGTCCCGGCCGAAGGAGCGGTCCTCGAAGCCCTCGGTGCCGTCGATGCGGCCATGGAAGGCGTGGGCCGCAACCTGAATCCGCAGGCGACGACGGCGCTCCTGCTCGAGGAGATGAGCGCGGCCTTCGCCGGCCGCTCCACTGGCCGGATGGCGGGAACACCGCAGTTTGCAGGGGTACTGAGAAGTCTGTGACGGGAGGCAGCTTCGTGGACGGACTCACACATCTGGACCCGGACGGACGGGTGCGAATGGTCGACGTGGGAGAGAAACCTCTCACGCGGCGCGTGGCCGTGGCCGAAGGCCGGATCCGCATGCGCCGCGCGACGCTCGACGCCATCCGGGCGGGCGAGGTCGAGAAGGGAGAGGCGCTCGCCGTGGCCCGTCTCGCGGCGATCCAGGGGGCCAAGGCGGCGTCCACCCTCATCCCGCTCTGCCATCCGATCCCGCTCGACGCGGTCGATGTCGACCTCGAAGCCGAGGAGACGCCGCCGGCCTACCGGCTCAGCGTGCGCGCCTCCGCCGAGTGGCGCACGGGCGTGGAGATGGAGGCGCTGGCCGGCGTCGCGGCCGGCCTGCTCGCCCTGTACGACATGTGCAAGGCGATCGACCGGGGCATGACGCTGGGGCCGATTCGACTCCTCGAGAAGCGCGGGGGACGGTCGGGCGCCTGGACGGCGGACTCGAAGTGATGCGGACACGGGGGACGCGGTGAACCACCGGGAGGCGCTGCAGAAGAAGATCGAGTCAGGCACGGCCCGGGTGGGCGTGCTCGGGCTCGGCTATGTCGGTCTTCCCGTCGTCACGGCGTTCTCCGGCGCCGGCTTCCGGACGCTGGGGTTCGACATCGATGAGCGTGTCGTGCGGCGGGTGCGGCGCGGCGACTCCCACATCGGCGATGTCCCGGCGCGGGCCGTCGCCGCCGTCGTCGAGAGCGGCCTCCTCGACGCGACAACGGACTTCGGCCGGCTCGGGGAGATGGACGCCGTCATCATTTGCGTCCCCACCCCGCTCGGGAAGACGGGCGATCCCGACGTTTCCCACATACTCGACGCGATCGGGCACATCCGGGACGGCCTTCGGCCCGGTCAGCTCATCATCCTCGAGTCGACCACCTGGCCGGGCACGACCCGGGAACTCCTGCAGCCGGAACTCGAGCAGGGCGGACTCACGGCGGGAAACGAGTTCTTCCTCGCCTTCAGCCCCGAGCGCGTGGACCCCGGCAATCCGACGTACACATTCACGAACACGGCGAAGGTCGTGGGCGGACTGACCGCCTCCTGCCGCGAACTCGCCGCCGGTCTCTACGAACGGGTCATCGACGAAGTCGTGAGCGTTTCGTCGCCCGAAGTCGCGGAGCTCACGAAGCTGCTGGAGAACACCTTCCGTGCCGTGAACATCGGTCTCGTGAACGAGATGGCGGTCATCGCGGATCGTCTGGGGATCGACATCGGCGAGGCCGTCGAAGCCGCGGCGACGAAGCCCTACGGCTTCATGCGTTTCACGCCCGGTCCGGGTCTGGGCGGCCACTGCCTCCCGATCGACCCGCAATACCTTGCCTGGAAGATGCGGACGCTTCAGTACCGGACCCGCTTCATCGAACTCGCCGCCGAGGTCAACGCGGAGATGCCGCGCTACGTCGTGGATCGCGTCGCGCAGGCGCTCAACCGGCATCGACTGCCGCTGAACGGCAGCCGCGTCCTGCTGCTGGGCGTCGCCTACAAGCCGGGAGTCGGCGACGTCCGCGAGAGTCCGGCGCTCGACGTCATCGAACTTCTGCGCCGACAGGGCTCCGAGGTCTCATACCACGATCCGTTCGTGCCGCGGCTGGCGCTGGAGGGCGGAGATCTCGAATCGGAGCCCCTGACGGCGGACTTGCTCGCATCGAGCCACGCCACGGTCGTCATCACGGATCACCCGCAGGTGGACTACGGTCTCGTGCTCGAGAAGGCACGGATCATCGTCGATACGCGCAACGGCCTGGCGGTGCGGCCCGGGGAGCATGCGGAGCCGGGAGGTGCGGTCCTCTATCCGCTCTCCGGTCCGGCACGCGGAGGCTCAGCGCCGGATCTGAAGCCGGTCGCCGGGATGGATCCGGGTCGAGGAGAGGCGATTCCACTCGATGAGCTCGCGCGTCGATACCGAATGTCGGCGGGCGATCAGCCATAGCGAGTCGCCGGGCCGGA
This sequence comes from Candidatus Palauibacter soopunensis, assembly GCF_947581735.1. NCBI lineage: Bacteria > Pseudomonadati > Gemmatimonadota > Gemmatimonadia > Candidatus Palauibacterales > Candidatus Palauibacteraceae > Candidatus Palauibacter > Candidatus Palauibacter soopunensis. Next base: position 156,831 of record NZ_CANPVT010000007.1, on the reverse strand, counting down.
CCACGATCGTCACGGGGCCGGCGCCATTGCTCGCGGACCCGGCGGACCCTGTTCCAGTCGACCGGCCGGTCGCCGGGATCAGCAACTCCTGGCCGATCTGCAGGCGACGCGGATTCACATTGCCGTTCGCGGCCCGCAGTGCGGCCAACGACACGCCGTATCGCTGCGCGATCACGCCCAGCGTCTGCCCGCGCTGCACCGTGACGACGGTCGTCCCCTCGGCGTTCGTCCGCGCGGTGATCGGGCGGGCACTCGAACTCCGCGCGATCGACGCGCCGGAGGCCCGCGCCGATCGGGGAACTACGAGTTGCTGGCCGATCTGCAGGCGACGCGGGTTCACGTTGCCGTTCGCCGCGCGCAGCGCCGCCACCGACACCCCGTACTGCTCCCCGATCCACCCCAGCGTGTGACCGCGCTGGACCGTGTGGAACGTCCAGGTCACCCGCTCATCCTCCGGCACGGCCGCATACCGGACCGCGAACTGCGCGGCGCCCTCCACCGGAACCCGAACCTCGACCTCGCGGTGCGGTGGCGTCACGTCGCGCGGAAACTCGGGGTTGAGGAGGTTGATCGTCTCCTCGTCGGTCCCGGCGACCTCCGCCAGGACGTCGAAGCTCGTCGCATCGGGCACGCGCACCTTCACGTACTCCGGGATCGTCTCTCGCTCCGGGTCCGGGAACCCATAGCGCGCGGGATCGTGCCCGATCATGGCCGCCGCGATGATCTTCGGCACGTAGTCCCGCGTCTCGCGTCGCAGCAGGCGGCGGTCGGCGAGATCCCAGAAGGTCCCGCCCGGCACCGTGCGGAGCCCGCGGCGGACGCGGTTCGGTCCTCCGTTGTAGGCCGCCGCCGCCAGGTACCAGGAACCGAACTCCTCGTAAAGATCCTTGAGGTGCCGGACCGCGGCGTCGGTCGCTTTCTCCGGATCTCTCCGTTCGTCGATCCAATAGGATATTTCGAGGCCGTACTGGCGCCCCGTGCCCGCGATGAACTGCCACAGGCCCACGGCGCTCGCGCGGCTGTAGGCGTTCGGGTTCATCCCGCTCTCGATGAGCGCAAGGTAGATGAGGTCCTGCGGCAGCCCCGCCTCGCGCAGCTTCCGGCGAATCATGGACTCGTAACGGGTCTTGCGGCCGAGGTAGGTCGCGAAGCGCTCGCCGATGACGGTCTGGAAGAAGTTGACCCACGATTGGACGCGCTCGTTCATCTCGAGCCTCAAAACGCGCGGGTCCTCTCCTTCGTGAACCAGCCCCATCGGGTCGCCGCCGAGCATCTCGCGGATGGCCCGGTCGATCTCCGCCGCGGTCGGCCCGCCGGCCGTTTCGTCCACGGGATCCGGCACGACCGGGTCCTCCGGCATCAGTTCGTCGTCCGGAGCCGGCGCCGACGCGGAAGCGCCACCCGCTTCCGGGGTCGCTCCGGGTGGATCCGCCTCGCCGGCGTCGCGCGCGCCCGGCTCGACGTTCGCGGTCTCCGGGGCCGGGCCGATATCCGGTGTGCGCTGTGTGAACGCGCACCCGTGGAGGACGAACGCCGCGAGTACGAGGCCGGCCCAATGAAGGCGCGCGAAGACGGGCGTTTTCGATGATCGTTTGGTCATCAGGCGGCAAATCCCCTCTCGGCGCCACAACTTTGGTACTGCTACCCCCAGGCCCCTCCACCCCGCCAGGGCGTCGCTCCGGAAGCAGGACCGGACAACACGCGGATATATCGTACCGAATGGGATGTGTGGTGTCGAGAATCGATCCGGCGGCCCCGGCTCGACCTCGTTGCCCTGCTAGACATGGTAGTTGGGGGCTTCGCGCGTGATCACGACATCGTGCGGGTGGGATTCGCGAAGTCCGCCGGAGGTGATGCGGAGGAAGCGGGAATCGCGGCGGAGTTCGTCGATGTCGGCGGCGCCGCAGTACCCCATGCCGCTGCGGAGACCGCCGACGAGCTGGAACACGGTGTCCGCCACCGGTCCCTTGTAGGGCACCCGGCCCTCGATCCCCTCGGGGACCAGTTTCTGGGCGGCCGACCCCTCCTGGAAGTACCGGTCCGCCGAGCCGGCCTGCATGGCCGCCAGCGAGCCCATGCCGCGGATCACCTTGAACCGCCGGCCCTCGAGGAGGAAGGTCTCGCCCGGGCTCTCGTCGGTGCCCGCGAACATGGACCCGAGCATGCACGTCTCCGCCCCCGCCGCGATCGCCTTCACGAGGTCGCCGGAATACTTGATGCCGCCGTCCCCGATGACCGGCACCCGGCCCTCCACGCCCGCCACGCTGTCCTCGATCGCGGTGACCTGAGGCACGCCGACGCCCGTGACGACGCGCGTCGTGCAGATGGATCCCGGTCCCACGCCGACCTTGACCGCATTCACCCCGCGCTCGACGAGCGCCGCCGCCCCGTCGCGGGTCGCGACGTTGCCGGCGATGAGGTCGATGTCGGGGAGCGCCTCCCGCACCCGGGTGACCGCCTCGAGGACGCCTTCCGAGTGTCCGTGCGCGGTGTCGACGACGACGACGTCCACGCCGGCCCCGGCGAGTTCCCGCGCCCGCTCGAGTTCGTTCCGGCTCGCCCCCACAGCCGCCCCTACCCGGAGCCGTCCGTGGCCATCCTTCGTCGCGTTGGGAAACTGCCGCCGCTTGAAAATGTCCTTGACCGTGATGAGCCCGGCGAGCCGCCCGTCCTCTCCCACCACGGGGAGTTTCTCGATCTTGTGACGGCGGAGAATGTCCTCGGCCTGCTCGAGCGACGTCCCGGTGGGCGCCGTGACGAGATTCTCGCTCGTCATCACGTCCCGCACCGGCCGTGAGAGGTCGGTCTCGAACACCAGGTCCCGGTTGGTCAGAATCCCGACGAGCGCGCCGTCATCGCCCACGATCGGGACCCCGCTGATCGAAAACTCGCGCATTCGCCTGCGGGCTTCGCCCAGCGTCGCGTCAGGTCCGAGCGTGACGGGGTTCAGAATCATCCCGCTCTCGGACCGTTTCACCCGGTCGACCTGCTGGGCCTGGGCTTCGATCGACATGTTCTTGTGGATGATGCCGATGCCGCCCTCGCGCGCGAGAGCGATCGCCATGCGGTACTCCGTCACCGTGTCCATGGCGGCGGAGAGCAGCGGAATCTGGAGTCGGATGCGTTGGGTCAGGCGGGTGGAGACGTCGACGTCCGCCGGATGGACGAGCGCATGCCCGGGAGCGAGCAGAACGTCATCAAAGGTGAGCGCTTCGCGGCTGGAGCGCGGCGTGGGAGCTTCCATGCGCCATCGTAGGCGACGGCCCGCGCGACGTCAAACGAGCGCCCGGCGTTCGACCGCCGCGGCGACCGCACGGGTCCTAGGGGTCGACCACGATCTCGCGCGTCTCGGGCGGCGGGCGATCCTCTTTGGGCTCCGGTTCCGGGTTGCCCGCTTCGAGTTCGGCGAGGAATCCCCGCCCGGCTTCGCGGAACGAGTCGATCACGCGGTCGGCCGCGCCGAGCACCTTCATCGTTCCCTTGACCGCGGTCGTCGAGGCCCGCGTCCTCCGCAGCCCCCGATGGACGGATTCGGCGAAGTGCTGGAACGGATCTGCGCCGGCGGCCGGCCGGGACGCGTACTTCGACGCGAGATAGTCGATGAAATCGACGACCTCGTACTGCTTGTCCTCGGGGAGAGCCTGGAGCTTCCTCCAGATCTTCTTCCTCAGGATCTCGTTCATGCCTTCTTCGGCCATGGCGCCTTTCCGACTCCGCGGTCGCCCGAACCCGACCGGCGTTGCCCGGCGTGCCTTCGCCGGTCCCCCTCATACTCCGCCCGGCAGGGGGCAGGTTTCAAGTACGCGGCGCGCGCGGCGGCGCGAGGGGTTCCGCCGTCCGCCGCCCCAAGCATAACATGTTGCGCGTGAAAACCGCCTATGATCTTGCCTGTGAAGAACTCGCGGCGGCCCCCCGGCGATGGCTGGTCACGGGGGGCGCCGGTTTCATCGGATCCCACCTCGTCGAGCGGCTCCTGACGCTGGGACAGGAGGTCGTGGTGCTCGACGACCTCTCGACCGGACACCGCGGCAACCTCGACGAAGCCGTGGCGGCCTCGGGCGCCCCTGTGGGCCGCTGCCGTTTCGTCGAGCGGGACGTCGTCGAGGCCGGCGCCGTCGTCGATGCGTGCCGCGATATCGACATCGTGCTGCACCAGGCCGCGCTGGGTTCGGTGCCCCGATCCGTCAAGGAGCCGCAGGAGACGTATGCCCGCAACGTCGAGGGGTTCATCAACGTGCTGGACGCGGCCCGCGACGCCGACGTCTCCCGTCTCGTATACGCCTCGTCGAGTTCGGTGTACGGGGATTCGCCCCACCTCCCGAAAGTGGAAGCCCGCATCGGAAACCCGGCATCCCCCTATGCGGCCACGAAGCGCGTCAACGAGCTGTACGCGGAGATGTACCGCCGCAGCTACAACCTCGAGGTCGTCGGACTCCGTTATTTCAACGTCTTCGGCAAGAGGCAGGATCCCGACGGCCCGTACGCCGCCGTCATACCGCGCTGGACCCTGCGGATGCTCGCGGGAAAGCCGTGCCGGATCTACGGGGACGGGAAGACGACCCGGGATTACTGCTACATCGACAACGTGGTACAGGCGAACCTGCTCGCCGCCACGACGGGGGCGGAGACGGCGCTCGGCGTCTACAACGTCGCCGCGGGAGATCCCACGACGCTGAACGAACTGTTCGCCCTCATCCGGTCGGGGCTCGCGGAGAAGCGGCCGGACGTGGGAAGCGCGGAACCCCTGTACGAGGGCTTCCGGGCCGGTGACGTACGGCATTCCTATGCGGACATCTCGAAGGCCCGGGAACGGCTGGGATACGAACCACGCCGGACGCTCCTCGAAGGTCTTCGGTCCACGCTCGACTGGTACGCCGCCCTCTGAACGGCGGGAACTGGCCCGTGGGCCCCCGTCCCCCGGGGCTGCCGGGGTCCGACCTTCACGTGTGGAGGATCGACCTCTCCGCCCGTGACGGGTCCGGCGGCCGCGCCCTCCTGAGCCCCGACGAGCGGGCCCGGGCCGAGCGACTCGTCAGCGCGAAGGCGCGCGCGCGGTTCCGCCGCGCCCGCATCGCGCTGCGGCGTCTCCTCTCCGAGTACCTGCAGATCCCGCCCGGCGAGCTGGCGCTGGAGTACGGAGAGCACGGAAAGCCCCGGCTCGTGTCGACGCGGGCGGGCGACGGGGCCGGCGACGCTCCCCTGTTCTTCTTCAACCTCAGCCATTCCGGCGGACTCGCGCTCTGCGCGGTGGGCCAGCTCGGCGAGATCGGCGTCGACATCGAACGCATCCGGCCGCTCAGCTACCCGGGGGCCCTCGCGCGCGACCACCTCTCCCCCGAAGAACGCCGCCTCCGGTCCGACTGGGAGACCTCGGCGGCCAGGCCGGAGTTCTTCCGGATCTGGGCCCGGAAGGAGTCGATCCTCAAGGCCGCCGGACTCGGCCTGTCACGTCCGCTGGGCCGCGTCGACACGATTCGCGGGGAGCTCGACGGGCGCTCCTGGTGGTTGATGGACCTCTTCCCCGGAGAAGGCTTCACGGGCGCCGTGGCATGCTCCCGGAGGCCGAAATCCGTCCGGCAATGGAGTTGGCCCTAGCGGTCCGTCGCACCGTGGCGGGACCCCCGATGGTTCGGCGGCGGGACCCCTGATGGTCCGGCGGCGGCGAGCAAGGTTGACGATGGCCGATCCGCTCCCCATAGTGCCTCGCGACATTGCGGGTCGTGCCCGACCGCCAGCCGCGGAACCGAACGTACGAACCCCCCCTTAGTACGCCCCCAAGTGACCCGGAGGTCGCGCCATGTCCGACGCCGTTTTTGCGGCACCCAGTGAACACCCCTCGCACATTCGATACGACGACTACGGGAGCATCGTCGCCTCGGGCGACCGGGACGCGATCCTGAAGCTCTGCGAGGATCTGAACGTCCGCTTCCTTCGTCTCATCTTCATCGACATCAACGGTTTCGCGAAGAATGTCGAGGTCCCCACGAGCAAGCTCGAAGACGGGTTCGACGCGAAGGTCATGTTCGACGGCTCGTCGATCGCGGGCTACGTGCGCATCGAGGAGAGCGACATGCTCCTCAGGCCGGACCTGGACACGTTCCGGATCTTCCCGTGGGGGAACCCGGACGCCCGGGTGGCCCAGATGTACTGCGACGTCCGGCGCCCGTACAACAAGCCGTTCGGCGGCTGCCCGCGCGCGGCGCTGAAGCGCGTCGTCGCCAGGGCCGAGGCGATGGGCTACACGATGTACTCCGCCGTCGAGGCCGAGTTCTTCCTCTTCAACACGAACGATGACGGCAGCTGCAACTTCGTCACCCACGACAATGGCGGGTACTTCGACCTCACGCCGTCGGACCTCGCCGAGCGCGCGCGGCGTGAGATGGTCACCGGGATGGAGGCGATGGGGCTCGACATCGAGGCCGCGCACCACGAAGTCGCCGAGGGCCAGCACGAGATCGACTTCAAGTACGGCGAGGCGCTGCGGACCGCGGACGACCTCATGACCTTCAAGTTCATCGTCCGCAACATCGCGCATGCGCACGGGCTCCACGCGACGTTCATGCCGAAGCCCATCTTCGGCGCGAACGGCTCGGGCATGCACACGCACCAGTCGCTGTTCAAGGATGGGAAGAACATCTTCCACGACCCGGACGCCGACTACCAGTTGGCGGAGGTCATGCTCCACTACATCGGCGGCCTCAAGAAGCACGCGCGGGCCATCGCGGCGGTCACCAACCCGATCGTGAACAGCTACAAGCGGCTCGTTCCGGGCTACGAGGCGCCGATCTCCATCGCGTGGTCGCAGCGGAACCGCTCGCCGATGATCCGTATCCCGGAGCAGCGCGGCGTCGGAACGCGGCTCGAGTTCCGCATGCCCGACCCGTCCTGCAACGGCTACCTGGCGACGGCCGTCCAGCTCGCCGCCGGCCTCGACGGCATCGAGAACCAGATCGATCCCGGCCCGCCGCTCGACACGAACGTGTGGAAGCTGTCCGATGAGGAGCGGGCGAGGATCGGGCTCGAGGTGCTGCCCGCGAATCTCGGCGAGGCCGTGGAGGAACTCGAGGCGAACGAAGTGATGAAGGACGCGCTCGGCGATCACATCTTCGAGCAGTTCGTGAGCCGCAAGAAGGCCGAGTGGAGCGACTACGTGGCGTCGGTCTCCGAGTGGGAACTCGAGCAGTACGTCAACTACTAGCCCACAACTGCCAGCCCACGCGCGGCCGGCTGAAGCCGATCAGCGGTCCGGGGGTTCCAGGATCCCCGGATCGTTGACGGCGTCGACGGCCACGACGAGCCCGGGGAGTTCCGCCCCGGTGCTCCGCACGTCGGCGATCACGTTCCGGATTCGACTCAACCCCACGGCATTCCGCCGCCGGAAGGATCGCATCGCGTCGTCCGTCGTCGACGCTTCGGCACCGGCGATGATCTGCGCCGCCATGCGCGAGCGCGCGCGTTCGAGTCGCGTGACGAGGATGCGCGCCGCCCTCTGGTCCCACGGATCGTCCGTGGCCAGCGAGTAGACGCGGCTCCGCAGCCACGGAAAGTCGATCTCCTCGGCGAGACCGAAGTACACGGCGCCGACCTCGCGCGTGCCGGCGCCCGTCTCGCGGATGAGGCTGGCGATCGGCAGCAGTTCGTCCACGTAGCGGAAGGTCGCCAGTTGCGCCGCGCCGTCCGGATCGAGTCCGTCCATCTCGTGCAGCGAGCAGGTCGACTCGAACCGCTCCAGCCGCTCCGCGGTGAGCAGTTCCGGCAGGGCCTCGCGGACCGCCCGCACGGGGTCGTGCAGCCACTCGATCGCCTCGCTGACCGGCTCCGCGGGGTCGGTGCGCTGCAGGAGCCATCGCGTCGCGCGCGTCAGCGCGTCGGCCATGGCGAGGTAGCACTCGTTCTGCGCCCCGCTCCGCATCCGGACATCGGCGACGCGCAGCCGCTCGTACAGATCCTCGGCGTCCGCGATCCGTGACGCCACATACCAGGTGCGGGCGACGGTCGCGGCGGCGCGGCCGGTCTCCTCCATGAGCCGGATGTGGCTCGTGGCGCCCATGCGGTCCACGTAGCGGTTCGTCAGCAGCATGCTCGAGATGTTCGGGCGCAGCCGGTGCTCCTCGAGGTCCGCCGTCTCGACCTCCTTCAGCGCCCCGAAGGGGAAGTAATCCTCCACGAGCTCCATCATGGCCGGGTCGCGGGACACGCTGGACTCCGTGAGCGCATGCTTGAGGTGGAGCTTGGAGTAGGCCATTACGGTGGCGAGTTCGGGCCTCGTGAGGTGCGCCCCGGCATTCTCCCGTTCGATGAGTTCCTCGCCCGCCGGCAGGTATTCGAGGGCCGGATCCAGGATCCCCTCCCGCTCGAAGCGCTGGATCACCTCGTGGAATGCGGCGGGCGCGCGCCGCGCCCGGATGTAGTCCAGGCTGATCGCGAGGCTCTGGCTGTACGTGTTGCGGAGGACTTTCCACGCGACCTCATCGGTGCACTCGCGGAGCAGATCGTTTCGCGCCCCGTAGTCGATCCCTCCGCGCGACAGCGGGGCGCCCAGCAGGATCTTGAGGTTGACCTCGTGGTCGGACATGTCGACACCGGCGGAGTTGTCCACGGCGTCGGTGTTGATGCTCCCCCCGCGGAGCGCGTATTCCACCCGCGCGCGCTGCGTGAAGCCGAGATTTCCGCCCTCCCCCACGACCCGCGCCCGAATGTCCGTTGCGTCGACCCGCGTGGGATCGCCGCTCGGGTCGCCGACATCGGCGTGGCGTTCCGAACTCGCCTTCACGTACGTGCCGATGCCGCCGTTCCAGAGGAGGTCGACCGGCGCCGACAGGATCGCGCGGATCAGCTCGTTCCCGTTCATCTCCTCGTCATCGATGGCGAGGCGCTCGCGGATCTGCGGCGAGAGGGGGATCTGCTTCTCCGTTCGGTCGTAGACGCCGCCCCCTTCGCTCAGAAGTTCGGCGTCGTAGTCGGCCCACGATGAGGCGGGGAGCTCGAACAGCCGTTTCCGCTCCTCCCACGACGCCTTCGGATCCGGGTTCGGATCGAGGAAGATGTCGCGGTGATCGAAGGCGGCGACGAGCTGGATCTGCTTGCTGAGCAACATCCCGTTGCCGAACACGTCGCCGCTCATGTCCCCGATGCCGACCGCCGTGAAGGGTTCGTTCTCGTAGTCGATGTCCGCTTCGCGGAAGTGGCGCTTCACGCATTCCCACGCGCCGCGGGCCGTGATCCCCTCTTTCTTGTGGTCGTACCCCTGCGATCCGCCGGAGGCGAAGGCATCATCGAGCCAGAAGCCCGCTTCCGCCGCGAGTTCGTTGGCCGTATCCGAGTTCTTCGCCGTCCCTTTGTCCGCCGCGACGACGAGGTAGGGGTCGGGTCCGTCGTGGATCACCATCCCCCGGGGTTGGGTCACCTCGCCGTCGACAACGTCATCCGAGACTTCCAGCAGCCCGCGAATGAAATCCCGGTAACTGTCCAGCCCTGCCGCGAGCCGTTCGTTGCGACCCTCCGGCAGGCCCTTCACGATGAAGGCACCCTTCGCGCCGCCGGGCACGATGACGGCGTTCTTCACCCTCTGCGTCTTCACGAGTCCGAGCACTTCCACCCGGAAATCCCCGTAGCGGTCGCTCCACCTGATCCCGCCGCGCGCCACGTCGTCCATGCGCAGGTGGGCGGCCTCCGTGCGGGGGCCGCGCAGGTAGACTTCGTGCTTCGGCTTCGGCTCCGGAATGAAGTCGACGGAGCGGCTCGAGATCTTGAGCGCGAGAAGGGGCGACCGGCGCAACTCGCCCCGATAATGGTTCGTGCGCACGGTGGCGTGGACGAGTTCCATCATCCGCCGCAGCGTCCGGTCGTCCTCGATCCCGCGCACCGAAGCCAGCCCGCGCGCGAACTCGCGCTTCAGACGCCGCATCGTGTCGGCCGCCCCCTCCTGTGCCTCCGGATCGAAGCGTGCCTCGAAGGCCCGGAAGATGCAGCGCGCGATGTCGGGGTACGCCGTGAGCGGAAACTGGCCGCCCGTGGGAGCCGCGACGGCGCCGACGCGGAACTCGTAGCCCGCGTAGGCCCGGAGTACCGATACCTCCCGCCAGGTGAGACCGGCGGTCACGATGAGTTCGTTCAGCCGGTCATCTTCCGCGATCCCCGCCCGGATGGCCCGCAGCATGTCGCCGATCCGGTCCTGCGCGGCCGCGATATCGAGGTCGCCGGCGCGCATCGCCTCGGCCTCGAAGGACTGGACGCGCGCCGCAAACGTCTCTTCCGTCGCGTCGGGCGTCTCATCCTTGAGCTGGATCGTGAAGCGGAGCGAGTCGAGCACCCGGAGCCCCAGGTTCTCGAGCGTGGGGATCACGTCGCTCAGGACGTAGTGACCCTTCCGGGCGTACAGCCGCAGCTGGTAGTGCCGCCCGTCCCCTTCTCCCGGGGACCGTTTGAGCAGCACCTGGCTCTCGCCCGTCTCGGCCAGCCGCGCGAGACAGGCCACATCCTCGACCGCGGTGTCGATGTCCATCGCCGCCTGGTAGCCGGTGGAGAAACGCACGACGTGCGTCGCGAGTTCGTGGCCCCGCGTGGGACCGTGGACGGCATCGAGCGCGTCCTCGAGGCGCTCCTCCCAGGTGCGGACGATCGCGCGGACCTTGGTCTGAACGGCGTCGAGGTCGACCGATCCCACCTCGTCCGGGTCGTGGGCCAGGTAGAAGTGGAGGCGCGCCTGGTCGCCCTGGCCGAGCGCGAGGTGATAGTTGAGGAGGGTCCCCCGGTAGGCCTCGATCAGCGCCGCCTGCAGCCGCCTCCGCACCTGCCCGGAGAAATGGGTCTTGGGGAGGATGACGAGGAGCTGGACGCCCCGGCCGAGCTGGTCGGGACGCGCCGTGACCCTCACATCGTCCCCGCCTCCGGCCGCCATCACCGCGTCGATGACGGAGCGGATCTCCTCCACCGAGGCGAGGAACAGTTCCTCCTTCGGCATCGAGTTGAACGTCCCCAGGATGACGTTGTAGTCGTGCGATCCCGGGGGCGCGGCTTCCTGCTGAAGGATCTCGCGCAGCTTGCGGCGCAGGATCGGGATGGAGGAGGCGTCCTGCGAGAACGCCTTCGCCGTGAACAGGCCGAGGAACCGGTGCTCGCCGTACACCGTGCCGTCCGGGCGCAGGCGCTTGATGCCCACATAGTCCATGCGGACGTTGCGCCGAATCGGACTCTGGGCGTTGGTCTTCGAGATGATGAGGAGCGGGCCTCCCAGCACCCGGGCGCGGAGGTAGGCGGGGAGTTCGTCCAGGGGGCGGGGTTCGTAATATTTCGATGTGTCGTCGGCCCGGAGGATCCCGAGCCCGCTCCCTTCGTCGACGCGGATCCAGTCCCGACCGGCGTCATCCGTCTCGATTTGGTAGGCGCGATAGCCGAGGAAGACGAACCCGGGGTCCACGAGCCACCGGAGGAGGTCCTGGATCTCCTCGAATTCGGCGCTGCGCCATGGCGTCTCGGTCCGCTTGGCCTCGAGTTCACTGACGAGCGTCCCCACCTGCTCGATCATGGGAGAGAAGTCCTCGGTGACGGCCCTCACGAGTTCGAGGCGCCGCCGGACCTCGGCTTCCAGCGTCTCCCGGACCTCGGCGTGGTGGGCGTCGTCGAGCACGACGTGGACGACCGACACGCGCGTGCCTTCGGCGGAGTGGTCGCGGATGTCGAGCACGCGGCCGGACGCGTCCCGGTCCACGACGACGACCGGGTGGAGAAGGAGCGGTATGTCGAGCCCCGCCGAGTGGAGATACTCGCGCAGGGTGTCGACGATGAAGGGCCGGTCCTCCATCACTGTCTGGAGCACGCCGCGCGACGGATCGTCCTCGTCCCAGGCGAGTCGGATCGCAATTTCGCCGTCGGCGGCGCCGGCGACGAGGCGGTAGAGGGCGGCGACATCGTCGGCCAGAGCGCGGACCGGACGTCCATCCGCGATGTGAGTGTAGCCGCGGCTGAAGAGACGGCGGGAAAGACCGCGGACGGCGTCGCCGGGCGCGTCCGGGAGTCGCGATTCGATCTCGCGGATCAGGGGGCCGAGGTCCGACTGCTGCGCAGGCTTGTGTTTCATGCCCGTAGATACCCCATTGTGCCGCACAGGGTCAACGGCGAACGTGCCGGCCTCCGGACCGGAACCCTCGACGGCGGGCGCGACGCGCCGTCGGAACGGAAAAAGAGACGACGAAAGGGACGACGGGGATGCATATATCCATCGAATACTGCACCGCTTGAAACTACGAACCGAAAGCCGCCAGTCTGGCGGCTACCCTCAGAGATCGGTTCGCGGATGTCGATATCGAGATGATCCCCTCCGGCGGCGGCCGCTTCGAGGTCGTGGCGGAAGGAAAGCTCATCTATTCGAAGGCCGCCACCGGCCGACACCCGTCCCATGAGGAGATCCTCGACGCGCTGGGTTAGCGGGACGCGCCCGGGCTAGCGGGCCCGACCGTAGCGGTCGTCGAGGCGCACCAGGTCGTCCAGTTCCGGCGTGCTCACCTCGAGGATGACGCTGTCCTCGAGCGCCTCCATGCGGTGCACGTTGTCGGGCGGGATCGAGACGACCTCGCCCGGGAGCCATTCGAAGACCGCGTCGTTGAGCGTAAAGCGCATGCGCCCGGACTGGAGGAGCATCGTCTCGTGCTTCACGAGATGCTTCTGCAGCGAGAGGATGTGCCCCTTTTCGACTTCGAGGACCTTCCCCGCGTAGCGGTCCGTGTGGGCGTACCACACTTCCCGCCCCCAGGGCTTGTCCACGATTCGGGGCTCGCCGCGGCGCGCCGCCTCCGGCTCTTCGGTGCGCATGCGTGCGGCCGTGCGGCCGGACCCTGCCGTATGCCGTTCCATGGTGTGACATGATACACCGGCGGCCACCGCGCTGCCGCGCCCGCGATCAGGCCGGTCGGATGTCCGCAGCGTAGAACCTGTGGGCGGCTTGTGGGTAGTCGATCGGTATATGAACTCAAGAAACTTCGCTTGCTTCTTCCTGTTTGCGCCGGTCGCTGCCGGCTGTGGCGGGTCCGTGGGACCGGACGGGTCCGCGTACCTCGAGACGCTGGATGTGACCGTCGGCCCCACTCTCGCCAAGTGTTACGGGGTAGGCCTGCGGACGTGCATGGTGGTCAACGGCGAGCTGTTCTACGACGGGATCGAGGAGTTCGAATACGAGGCCGGCTACGACTATCGTCTGCGGATCGGCAAGTACGATCCCTGGGACGGGCGGGAACCGCCGCAGGATGCCGGCCGGTATGCGTATCGTCTGCTGGAGCAACTGGAGAAGACCCCGGCGCCATCCACCCCCGCCACCCTGTCGGCAGGTCCGGCGCGGGTCGTGTGCGCGCGGAGCGACGATTTCTGCATGGTGCTGGACGGCGTGCCGTACGACGACATCATCACGAGCTTCGAGTATGAGGCGGGCTACCACTACGTCCTCGAGGCCGACCGGTACGCCGACGGCCGGTATGTGCTGAGCGAAGTCGTCTCGAGAACCCGGGCGGCGGGCACGGAAGAGGAGATCGCCATCGATCGCCACCGGGTCGAGTGCGGCGATGGCTATCCCGGGTACTGCAAGGTCGTGAACGGCGCCCCGTACCGCGGCGAGATCGTGGGCTTCCAGCCCCGGCACGAAGTCGACTACCGCCTGCGCGTCGAGAGATTCGACATGTTCCCCGACGGCATGACCGGGTCACCCGATGTTCCGGCCTACGGCTATCGCTGGCTCGAAACGCTCGAGGCCACCTCGGGCACCTAGCAGCCCCTTCGTCAGCGGCAGCCGCCGCCGCGGCCCCAGCTCATGGTGGGGGGCGGGTCGCGTCTCAGCGCCTCCAGGTACGTGAACGGGTCGGGCGTCTCATCCTCCCCTTCAACGGCGGGGACCGTCTCGCGGCCCAGGCGGAGTTCGGGGCTCAGGCGCAGCGGGTACACGCCCCCGGCGAGCACGTTGTACGTCGCGCCGTCCTTCTGGAGCGTGCCGTCGATGTAGAGGAAGGGTTCGAGGCGGATCGCGGCGCGGCATTCCTGGTATACCTCGGGCCTCACGATCGCGTTGACGGGTCCGAATTCGTCCTCCATGAGGATGAAGATGTAGCCGCTGGCCGTCTGCGGACGCTGGCGGGCCACCACGATCCCGGCCACCCGCACCTCGCTCCCACCCGGGAGATCGGGGAAGCGGGCCGAGGAGACTGTGCGCTCGGGGAGGTGGTCGCCCACGAGCGCGAACGGGTGGTGCTGCGAGGCGGCGAAGGAGAGGAGGCGGTACTCCGCGATCAGCTTCTCCATGTCGTGCGTGCCCGCGAAGCGGAGATCCGCGTAGGGATCGTCCAGCGCGAGTTCGATCTGTCCCTGGTCCGAGCGGTCGGCGCTCCGGCGGCCCCGTACGGGGGGCGGCGCGTCTCCGCCCAGCCCCGCGGCGCTCGTCGCCAGTTCGCGGCGGCGGCGTTCCGCTTCCGTTTCGGCCTCCGGGCCCAGCCAGAACCCCGTCTGCCACAGCAGGTCGCGACGTTCGATCCCCAGCGCATCGAGCCCGCCGACCCAGATCAGGTTTTCGATCGCGGCCCGCTTGAGCGCGGCCGGGGTGCGGCGCAGAAAGTCGGGCAGCGACGCGAACGGCCCACTCCGCTCGCGCTCGGCCACGACGAGTTCGGCCGCTTCCGCTCCCCAGTCGCGGACCATGCCGAGACCGATGCGGACATCGCCCCCCTCGGCGGTGCAGGCGACCCCGCTGACGTTCAGATCCGGGAGCCGGACGCCGACCCCGTGCCGGCGCGCATCGCGGCCGATCGCGTCGAGCGAATAGAACCCCATCGGCTGGTTGTTGAAGAGCCCGACGTAGTACTCGGGCGGGTAGCGATCGCGGAGCCAGGCGGACTGGAAGGCGAGGAGCCCGAACGCCACCGCGTGCGACTTCGGGAATCCGAACTCCGAGAACGCGACAACCTGTTCGAACACTTTCTTCGCGGTGGGACCGTCGACCCCCTTCGCCGCCGCGCCGTCGCGGAACGCCGTCCAATACTTCAGCAGCGCCTCGCGCGAGCGCTTGCGGCTCATGGCGCGCCGCAGCCCCTCGGCCTGGCCGTCGCTGAAGCCCGCGAGCGCCTTGCACACCTGCAGCACCTGGTCCTGGAAGATGATCACGCCCAGGGTCTCGCCGAGCGCCTCCTCGAGCAGGGGATGGTCGTAGGGGACGACGAAGTCCGGGTCTTTGCGCAGCTTCTCGCGCCGCCGGACGTAGGGGTTGACCGCCCCACCGACGATCGGGCCCGGCCGCACGATCGCGACCTGGACCGCGAGGTCCGCCAGGTTCCGGGGCCGCACCCGCCGCAGCATCTGGATCTGCGCGCGGCTCTCGACCTGGAACAGCCCCACCGTGTCTCCCGAACAGATGCGGTCGTAAATCTCCTCATCTTCATAGTCAATGCGGGAGAGATCGGGGATCTCGCCATGGCGCAGATGAATCGTCTCCACCGCCTCCTCGACGAGCGATAGCATCCCGAGCGCGAGGAAGTCGATCTTGATGAAGCGCGCGTCGTCGCAGGAGTCCTTGTCCCACTGGCAGAGGACGCGCCCCTCCCACGCGGCGGGCTCGAGCGGGACGATCTCCACCAGCGGCCGGCTCGAGATGATCATCCCGCCCACATGCTGGGAGATGTGCCGCGGGAGTCCCTTGATCTCCCCGGCCAGTTCGGCGAAGGCCCGCCAGATGCGCGAATTCGCGCGCGCTTCGAGGCCGGGGATGCGATCGAGTTCGGCCATGAACCCGTCCTCTCCGGGTTCGGCGAGTTTGGCCAGCTTCTCCACGTCGCCGGACGGGAGGCTGAGCGCCTTGCCCAGTTCGCGCACGATCGAGCGCGTGCGGTAGGTGGGGAAGGTGCACACGAGCCCGACGTGGTCGTACCCGTAGCGCTCGTAGACGGCGAGGATCAGTTCCTCTCGAATATCGCGCGCAAAGTCGATGTCGATGTCGGGGACGCTCCCCATGGCGTCGTTCAGGAACCGGCCGAGGAAGAGGTTCGTCCGTACCGGGTCGACATGGGAGAGTCCGATCAGATAACAGAGGATGGAGGAGACCGAGGACCCGCGTCCCCGCCCCGGCGGAAGCAGTTGGCGCGGCATCGAGTCGCCCCGCACGCGGTGCGCGACCTCCCGGGCCAGTTCGAGGATGTCGTGATAGACGAGGAAGAACCCGGCCAGGTCGTGCCGGTCGACGAGCGCGAGTTCGGTGGCGAGCCGCTCCTCGGCTTTGCGGCGGTACCTGCTGCCGGGGGGATAGCGGATCTCGAACGCCCTGCGGCAGACCTGCTGGAGCACGCGAATCGCGGGGGCGGAGCCGCTTCCCCTGAAGTCGGGGAAGCTGTAGCCGAGGTCGGCCGTGAGATCGAACGCCCGGCAACGCTCGGCGATCGCGCGCGTGTTGCGGAGCGCGTCGGGCCGCGACGCGAAGCGCCACGCCATCTCCCGGGGCGAGGCGAGGTGGAAGCAGGCGTTGGGACGGCGGAGTTCGTGTGAATCGTCGACCGTCGTCCGGTTCCGGATCGCGACCAGGACATCCTGGAGACGGTGCCGGTCGGCGACGTGGTAGTGGACGTTGCCCGTGGCCACGACCGGAATGCGGAGCCGGTCGGCCAGCGCGCCCAGCGCCCGGCCGCGCGCGAGGTCGCCGTGGGCCGCGTTGTTCTGGAGTTCGACGAAGAGGTTTCCGGGACCGAACGCGTCGCGCAGGCGGCCGGCCAGCCGCTCGGCTTCGTCCGTCCCCCGCTCGAACGCCGCCAGGAGAGGGCTTCGGCGACACCCGCTGAGGAGGATGAGCCCCTCGGGCCGCTCGAGGAGCGCGTCGAGGTCGAGCCGGGGCGCCCCGCGCGGACTCTCCATGTGCGCCTGCGTGATGAGCCGGCACAGGTTCGCGTACCCCGTCGCGTTCTCCGCCAGCACCGTGACGTGGCAGTCGCCCGTTTCCGCCCCCCGTTCCGCCGGCGCGCGGCCTCCGGACGTTCCCGCGGGAACGTCTCCGGCGGCGGCGAACGGCGAGGCGAGGGTGAGTTCCGCGCCGGTGATCGGCTGCAACCCGCGGGCGCGGGCGAACCGCGCGAACTCCATCGAGCCGTACAGCCCGTCGTGGTCGGTGAGCGCGAGCGCGGGATAGCCCAGTTCGAGCGCGCGCGCCGCGAGTTCCTCGGGCCGCGACGCCCCATCGAGAAAGGAGAAGGCCGAGTGCGCGTGCAGTTCGACGTAGTCGACCACCGGCGGCTATTCCGGCTGCAGGAACCAGCGATCCAGCATCAGATCGTGGTACGCGGTGAGTTGGGCGCCGTTGTCGAGCACGATCGAGAAGTAGGCGCGCGAGATCGGTTCCCTCCACCACTCGTCATCGATCCGCCACTGGTCGAGCACGTCGCCGATCCGCCGCCAGCGCCCCCGGATCTCGAGGCTCACGGGCACCCCGGCGCCGCCGAGCCGGACCCGCACCGGACGCGGCCGGTTGAGCGGGCGCAGCTTCCCCGCGTCAGCCGGGCGCTTCGCCACTCTACGCGAGTTCCATGAGCGCGTGACGACGCTCGGGGATCCGGGAGTTCGGCTCGAGTTCGAGCACCCGGAACAGCGCGGCGCCTCCCAGCCGCAACCGCAGCAGGCGCGCCGCGCGGCGGAGCGCGGGCAGGAGTTCGCCATCCTTCGTCTCCAGCGAGCCGAGGGCGCGGGACGCGCCTTCCCTCGGGTCGAAGAGCCCGGCCTGCGCGCTCGCCGGACCGAAGCGGAAGAGTTCGAGCCGCAGCGTCTCGACCGCGCGCCGGGGCCGGTCGAGCGCGATCCGCGAGCGGAGGAACGCCCCGAGCCGTTCGGGCTCGCTCGTGGGTTCCCGGGCAATCGCGCGAATGGACCAGGAGCCGCCGTCCTCGAGGCTCGCCGACACCCTGAGGCCGCGGACGCTCTTGCCGCGCCGCCGCGGATGCTCGAGCGCGCGACCGATGAGCCGGTCGAGCGCGGCGTGCAACAGTTCGAGCTGTCCGATCGGGCTCGGAAAGTCGAGCGCGACGCGAATCGGCCGGGCCGGCGCCTCCGGCCGCACACGGTCGATGCGCGTCCCTCGCGCCCAGGCGAGCGCCCGGCGCCCATCGGCCCCGAACTGCGACACGAGCGCCGGCTCGGGCATGCGCACGAGCTGCCCGAGCCGGCGGACCCCGAGCCGCTTCAGCCGTTCCACCGTGCGTGGCGACACCGGCAGCACATCGACCGGCTGCAGCGCCAGGAACGCGGCGAGGTCGGCCGGCGCCACGCAGACGGCCGCGCCCGGCCGACCGGAGCCCGCCGACCCCGCGGACCGCGCCGCTACCCAGGCCGCGAACTTTCCCGGCGCGCAGCCGATCCGCGCGCTCGACGCGAGCCACGGCGACAGCGCCTCGAGCCTCGCCCGAAGTCTCGCGACCTGCCGCCGGGGCGGGCCGTACAGGCGTTCGAGCCCGTCGACCCCCACGAACATCCGACCCCGTTCGGTCGACCGCTCGACGACCGGACTCCACCGGTGGAGGACTTCCAGCACCCGGTCGCGCGCCGCGTCGTGAACATCCGGATCCGGCTCGCAGAGGATGAGCGAGGGACAGAGCGCGACCGCCTGCGAGACGATCATGCCCGGCTCGACGCCGAACGAGGCCGCGAGCGCGCACCCCATCTCGATGCGGCGGCGGTCCCCCAGTGTCGGCAGCGCGAGCGGTTGGTCCGCGAGCGACGGCGTCCGGACCCGCTCCAGTTCCAGCTCGAACCCCGGCCACCAGAGGCAGAGCGCCATCCGGCTCCCGCGACCTGCATCCATGCGGCCTTTCCAATCCGAAAACCCGAATAAAACCCGAAAACAGGACCGGCCAATCTAAGCGGTTCGAAACAGGATGCAAGAGCCCGGGGATGCGTCGCCGACCGAACGAGTGCCGGCTATTTTCGACTCATGAACCGGGAACCTGACACGGGGGAGACGCTCGCGCCGAAGAGCTGGGCCGCGTTCGTGGCCCGGACGATCCTCGGCCTCATCTTCTTCATGGCCGGGTTCTGGAAGGTGTTCGAACTCGGGGCCGTCCAGCACGCGCGGGGCCTGTTCGTGGAGGCCTACGCCGACACGTTCCTCCCCGCCTGGTCGCTGTGGGCCGCCGGGGTCGCGATCCCCTTCATCGAACTGGCCTGCGGGGCGCTGATGCTGGTGGGATGGCGGCGCCGGATCGCCGCGCTGGGGCTGGGCGGGGTCCTCATCCTCGTCACCTTCGGACACCTGCTCGCCGAACCGCTCTACGTCTTCAGCGCGCACGTCATCCCGCGCACGCTCCTGCTCGTCCTCGCGCTCATCCTGTTCGAGGACGACCGCCTCAGCCTCGACGCCCGACTCGCCCGCCGCACCGCCTCAGGTTGACCGACTCCGCCCGTTGATACGGTGTTGACACGACGCAACATCGTGGGGCATGATCAGGCTCCAGAGACACCCGAAGAAGGACATCGAAAAGGTAAGGAATGGCCACCCATAGCTTTACGCTGATCGTCGAGGGAGTGGACATCGACGACCCACAGGTCTTCGATGCCCTCTACGAAGCCGGATGCGATGACGCGACCATCGGAATCACAAACGGGATTCCGGTCATGGACTTCGACCGCGAGGCGGCGAGCCTTTGCGAGGCGATCTCCTTGGCGATCGCGGATGCCGAATCGGTCGATGGTCTCCGGGTGGTTCGGATCGCAGATCTAGACCTCGTTTCGATGTCCGAGATCGCCGAACGTATCGGGCGCTCGCGCGAGTGCGTCCGGCTGTGGGTGAACGGAAAGCGCGGACCGGGCGGATTCCCGGCGCCCCTCAACAGTCCTCACGACCGATACCGGTTCTGGCGCTGGTCCGACGTGGAAGGCTGGCTGAGAGGAATCCTCGGGGGCGAACCGTGGTCAGCCGAGGATCACCTGCGGGCGGCGATCAACGCGGCGCTCCAACTGCGCCACCACTTCCGCCAGCTCGATCCGAAGGACCGCCTCGACCTGCGGGCCCTCGCCGGCTCCGCGCTCGGCGGCTAAAACCCCGTCCAGCTTTAGATCACCGGTTTTACGGCGGGCCGGCTGTCACTGCCCGGGTGCCCGGGGGGACCTCGATGCGCTCGACGGCGCCTCCGGGCCACCGGACCTCGATCGCCACGGGGTCGCCCGAGAGGCCGAGGATCTGCAGCGGGTCGTCGTGGGAGCCGGTCCCGGACCCGGCCCTCACTTCGCGCGCGGGGCCGAGGCCGTCGGCGTATACGACGCGCAGGACGGCTCCGATTCCGTGGCGGTTCTCCGCCGGCCCGGCGACGCGGACCCGCAGGCCGGGCGAGGTTCCGACTCCGCGGAACAGCCGCGCCGCGCCGCCGTTGATCCCCAGCACGAAGTCGAGGCGGCCGTCGCCGTCGATGTCCGCGACCGCGGCGCCGCGCTGGTCTCCGTAGGCGGCGACCCCCGACTCCTGCCCCGGGACCGGGCGGAACCCGCCGCGCCCATCGCCCTCTAGCCACAGCCCCCGCCCCGCGTCGTAGCGCGGTGTGTCCTCGTCCGTGGCGAAGAAGTTCTGGGACAGGAACAGGTCCTCGCGACCGTCTCCGTTGGCGTCCGCCACCAGGACGCCGAGCGAAGGGGCCTGCTGCGCCTCGCGCGGCAGCGGCGCCGCTTCGAAGCGGTCGCCCCGGTTCAGGAACACCATGTGCCGCAGTTCCGCCGCCTCCAGCCGACCTTCCGGCCACGCGCCGAGCACCTCGCTCACGTCCGCCTCGGCGTAGGCCGCGCGCGTCGGTATGCGCCCGCCCACCGGCGGGATGTGTTCGGCGAGCCGGCCCAGCGCGCCCAGCGGCGCGGACGCGCCGAGCCGTTCGTCCCGCTGCGCCTCCACGAGATCGAGGGTGCCGTTGCGGTCCACGTC
The DNA here is from genome assembly GCF_947581735.1 of Candidatus Palauibacter soopunensis. Lineage (NCBI taxonomy): Bacteria > Pseudomonadati > Gemmatimonadota > Gemmatimonadia > Candidatus Palauibacterales > Candidatus Palauibacteraceae > Candidatus Palauibacter > Candidatus Palauibacter soopunensis. The sequence goes on along the minus strand of NZ_CANPVT010000007.1, from coordinate 135,923 downwards.
GCCGAAATGGAGTTCGAGCGGGGCCCCGGCCGTCGGGCGGTACTCGGTGTTGTCCCCCCAGGAGACCGCCACCAGGTCCGGACGCCCGTCGCCGTCGAAATCGCCCGCGGACACGCCGTTCCAGCGCCCGGGGCGCTCGCCGAGCCCCACGTCTTCCGTGACCTCGGTGAACCGCCCCCGGTCGTTCCTGAGCAGCCGGACGGGGCCCCACTCCACGGAGACGGCGAGGTCCGGGTCGCCGTCCGCGTCGTAGTCCGTGAACACGGCGCCGGTCACCATGCCGAGGCGCTCGAATACGGCCGCATCCCGACGGTCTTCCTCGAAGCCACCTCCCGGACGGCCCCGGAAGACGCGGGAGAGGCCGGAAAGTGGGTAGCCGCCCGGCATGACCCGCGCGCCCGCGAAGAGATCGAGGCGTCCGTCGAGGTCGTAGTCGGCGACGGCCAGCGGGCCCACCGACCCCGATGACCCCGGCGCGACGCCGCGGTTGAGCGGGGTCACCGCCACACCCGCCATGGCGCCCGCGGGCCACGCGGCGGACACCACGGCGGGCACCTGCGTCGCCTCGGCCGGCGGCGCCTCGTAGCTGGACAGCCCGAGCAGCACCCGGGCCGTGTCCGCCACCGGGAGCGGAATCACCGCGGCCTGGTCGACGGGCGCCCGCGGCCCGGCCAGCGTCACGCGGACCAACCGCCCGCCGTCGTTCCGGAACAGCACCGGCGCCGCGCCGGCGCCCGAGCCCAGGAGCAGGTCGGGGTCCCCGTCGCCGTCCAGGTCGTGCCACGCCACGCTCGGCCCCATCCGGGACAGGCGCAGCGGGAGGAGCGGCTGCCGCGCCGCCTCGGCGAACGGCGGCTCGTCGTGGATCGGCCCGAAGCTCTCGTCCGGTTCGAACCACGGCGCCGACGCAGGGGCGGGTGCCGGCGCAGGCGTCGCCGTCCCGGCGCCCTCCGACGCCCCCGTTTCGAACACTTCGTACAGCCGGTTCGGGCCATCGACGCGTACGACCGCCCAGCCGCCGCCGCGCCACTCCACGCCCAGCGTGCCCTCGGCGGCGTCCCCCATCGCGAATGAGACGAGCGCTTCCGAACCCGAGAGGTAGCCGCCGCCCGCCGCGATCTCCTTCGTCTGGCGCGGCAGCCCGGGAACCTCCAGCCACACGCTCGCCCCGACCCCGGCCGTGTTCGGCGCCATCCCCCGCACGCGGACGGCCAGCCGGGGCGCCGCAGCGTCGTTGCGCAGCAGCAGGGCCGGGCGGTCGAGCCGGTTCACGACCGCGTCCAGGTCCCCGTCCCCGTCGAAATCCGCCAGCGCCGCCCCGTGCGACACGTCCGGCTCCGGCGCCACGCCCCACGCGCGCCCCACCTCCTCGAACCCGGCCCCGCCCAGGTTCCGGAACGCCACGTTGTGCAGCGGCAGCGGACGGTACAGGAGGGTGGACGCGCGCTCGCCGGAGAGCCCGGCCTCCCGGATCGAGATCTGCGTGTCCGCGTCCATGAGGTCCCGGATGTGGCCGTTCGGAATGAGCAGATCCTCGAATCCATCCAGGTCCACGTCGAGAAAGAGCGCCGACCACGACCACCCGGACGCCTCGACCCTCGCCTGGCGCCCGATCTCCGCCCAGGTGCCGTCCCCCCGGCTGGCGAGCAGCGTATTGCGGTTCACCTGCTGCGCCCCGGCGGCCTCGCCGGGCGGCGTGTGCTCCACGCGCGACACCGGGTCCTGCGTCTTCCTCGACCGCGAGTCGCGGGCCAGCATGTCGAGCACGAAGACGTCCGCGTCGCCGTCCCGGTCGACATCCGAGAAGTCCACCGCCATGGAGGAGGCGCTCGTCGTGGGCAGCGCGTGGGGCGGCGGCGGGCGGAAGGTTCCGTCCCCCCGGTTGATCCACAGCCGGTCCGGGCTGTGCAGGTCGTTCGCCACGTAGAGGTCCGGGTCCCCGTCGGCGTCCAGATCCCCGAAGCGGGCCGCCAACCCCCACTCGGTCGGGGCGGCCTCCAGCGGCGCGCCGTCGGCGTCGAGGAAGGCGCCGGAGGAGAACGGCGCGTGCCGGAAGCCGCCGCCGTCGCCGCCGTCTTCGTTGAACTCGTTCAAGTAGAGTTCGTCGGCCTCCCCCCTTTCGAGCCGCACGACACCGTCGGCCCGCCACGCCAGCTCGTAGTGGTCGGCGAAGCGCTCCACGACCTCGAACTCCCGTCCCGTGCGCCGCACCGTGTTCGGGAAGGCGACCTCGTCTCCGGGGAAGAGGTCGAGGACGGAGCGGCTCTTGTAGCGCGTGAGATAGAGGTCGAGATCCCCGTCTCCGTCGACATCGGCCAGCGCGCTCGACATCCCCCCGCGCGAGTCCAGGAGTCCGGCCTCCGGCGTCTCCGCGAACCGTCCCGTCCCGTCGTTGAGGAAGAGAGACTTCGGACCCTCGATGGAGGTGAGCAGGAGGTCGAGGTCGCCGTCGCCATCCACGTCGACGAGGGTCGCGCCGGTCGAGAACCGGTCTGCGGCCGCCACGCCGCCCTCCGCGGCCGTCTCGACGAAACGCCAGTCCCCCAGGTTGATGTAGAGGGCGTTCGGGCCCTCGAGACGGGCCAGGTAGAGGTCGGGCCGCCCGTCCCCGTTCACGTCGCCCGCCGCAACCCCCGAGCCGTTGCCCCGCATCTGGTTCTCGAGGAAGCTCGAGTCCGTGAGCGCGTTGCCGAAGTCCACGCCGGACCACGACGGCGGAACGGGCGTGAACCCCACACCGCCGCCCTCCACCGCGAGGGGCCGCCAGCGGGCGCCGGGCACTTCCGTCCACGCCTCGGGCTGCGCGGGCGCGGAGAAGTCCGCCGGGCCGCAGGCAGCGACCGTCGCAAGGAGCGCGCACACGCCGGCTGCGGCCCGGAAGCGCGGGGCGATCCGGAAAACGGGGCAGTTCACGAAGCGGGAGAGGCGCTCAGAATCCGGAGAGGATGGCATCCGCGCGGCCGACGAGGGCCCGGTTCAGGGACAGCCACGTCTCCACCGTGGCGGGGTCCGCCCAGCCGGAGGCGGCCGCCGCCGACAACCCCGAGCCTTCGGGCCAGGGGCGGCGCTCGACGAACTCCAGCACGTCCTCGAAGGCGGAGAACACGGTGGGGTCCACCTCGGCCCCGATCGCGGCGAGACGCCCGGAGACGGCTCTCCACTCCGCCCGCGTTGCCGCGTCCGCGGCCAACTGGGGCAGGCGCACGGCACCGGACAGCGAGCCGCCCAGCGGGTCGCCGGAGCCCGCCGACGCACCGGGCACGATCCAGGTCACGATCTGCCCCTCGAGCCCGAAGCGCCGGAACTCCTGCAGGCGGTAGAAGAGGGCGAGGGCGAGTTCGCGCTGCAGTTGGGCCGATTCGTCCGCCTCCTGCGTGAGCCGCCCGAGCCGCTCGTCCTGCCGCTCGGCCATCCCGGCGAGAATGTCCGCCGCCGCGCCGTCGCCGCCCGCCGCCGCACCGAACTGCCCGCCCAGCGCCAGGCCCCCGAACCCGCCCACAACGAGCCCCAGCCCAACACCCAGCACCGCGGCGCTCGCCGGCTTCACGGCGAATCGGTCGCCGTGCGCGCGTCGTCTTTCCCGGCGCCCTTCACGTAGCGGTCGAACCAGTCGATCCAGCGGGCCCACATGTCGAGGTTGTTCTCGATTGCGCGCGGCGTGTGCGACTCGAAGGGATACTCGAACAGCGCCGCCGTCTTCCCGAGCCCGGTGAGCGCCTGGATCATGCGCCTCGACTGGATGGGATAGGTGCCGGAGTTGTTGTCATCCGCCCCGTGGTAGAGGAGGAGCGGGGTGTTGATCTGGTCCGCCTTGAAGAACGGGGACATCTCCATGTACACGTGCGGCGCCTCCCAGATGTCCCGCGGCTCGGCCTGGAAGCCCATCGGCGTGAGCGAGCGGTTGTAGGCGCCGTCCCCCGCGATCCCCGCCTTGAAGAAGGGCGTGTGCGCGAGGAAGTTCGCGGTCGCGAAGGCGCCGTAGCTGTGGCCGCCGTGCCCGATCCGGTCCATGTCGACGACGCCGAGCGCGTCCACCGCGCGGATCGCCGCGTACATCCCGTCGACCATGTTCGAGATGTAGTAGTCGTTGTAGTTCTCGCCGACGATCGGGATGTCGGGATAGACGATCGCATACCCCTGCGTGAGCCAGATGTCGGACCAGCGCAGCCAGGTCAGGTTCGTGTACGCGTTGTGGTTGCGCGCGCGGATCGTCGCGTTGTCGAAGTCGTCCTCGCTCCGGTACTCGCGGGGATAGGTCCAGAAGACGGCGGGCACCCGCGTGCCGTCGACGTAATCGACGGGGAGCGACACCCGCCCCTGGATCTCCAGCCCATCCCGGCGCGTGAACTCGAAGTCGATGCGCCGCGCGGCGGTGAGTTGCGGGAACGGATCCACGTTCCGCGTCAGGTTCTCCATCCCGCCGTCACGGGTCCACAGGTGGCTGTCCGGGAACGTGTTCTTCCCTTCCCGGCTCACGACCATGCGCTCGAGATCGGCGTCGAGCGGGACGAGCGGCCGGTCGAAGCTGTCCCGCGACCCCTCGAACAAGCGCTCCGTGGCCCCGTCGGGGATCCATAGCCGGTCGACGAACGGCTGCGGCCGGAAGTCCTCCTTCCACCCGTCGCCGCGCAGGTAGGCGCTCGTCCCGTCCGCCGACACCCACGCGTACTCCAGCCCGTTCCCGGTGCGGGCCGTGAGAAGATCGCCCGGCAACTCGACCGCGTCGCCCGGGTCGTGGAACGCGACGAGCGTGTGTCCCTCCGGCTCGCCGCCCCCCAGCGCGTAGTGTACAAGCGCGGCATCGCCATCCCGCCGCACGTCGGCGAAGGCGTGGCGCCCGTCCGCGGAGTAGGTGACGCCCGAGATCCGGTCATCGCTCGTCGCCACGACCTCCGCATCGCCGTCGCCGAACGGGGCGCGCCGCAGCATGATGCGGTCGGGGCGGTCGTCGTCCTCGTCTTCCCCGTCCTCGGCCTCCGCGCGCTGCAGGTAGGAGATCCCGCTCCCGTCCGGACGCCACGTCCAGTCGCGCGGGTCCCCGCCCGTTCCGCCGCCGCCGCGCGCGCCTTCCCGCAGTTCGCGTTCCTCCAGCGTGGCGAGCACGTCGCCGCTCTCCAGGTCGATGACCTCGGTGACCCGTGGGAAGCTGGTGTAGCTCGCGATGTAGGAGAAGGGACGCGTGAGGCGGGTGGCGATCACGTGCCGCCCGTCGGGACTCGACGACAGCGACTCGTACATGCCCGGCTCACCGACGGCCCGCGGGGACCGGCCGGGCGCCAATTCCACGATCTGGCTGCGCGTGTAGTACTCGAACAGGTCCGCGCCGTGCTCGTCCTCCAGCAGGAAGGGCATCGTGCGCGTCGGCGTCGCTTCCGCCCGCGTGTGACGGATCGTCGGTCCCGACGGCAGGGCCGGAGCCGGCGGCGGGGATCCACGGTCCGCCGGCGCCGCGAGGGTGAGGACCGAGCCCGAGGGCGTCCACTGCAGCATGCGCGAAGGCGCCGATCCCTGGCCGCGCGACGAGGTCCCGATCGTCGCGATGACCCGCGCGTCGCCCGCCGGCGTCACGCTCCCGTCGCTCGCGTCCGCGATCCAGACCTCCGTGCGCTCCTCGAGGTGGGCGAGGAACGCGAGCCGCGACCCGTCCGGCGACCACATGAGGTCGCTCACGTAGGTCCCCTCCGGCAAGTCGACGTCGATATAGGCGCGCTCGCTCAGCGAATAGAAGCGGAAGCCGTACAGTCCGTAGATGTCGAGATGCCACGGGCGGTCGGCGCGCGCCCGGAGCTCCAGCATCCCGAGGCGCAGCGTCTCCTCCCCCACCTCGGCCAGCGTCGACAGCTCCGTGGAGAGCGGCACGACGAAGTGATCGCCGTCCGGACTGATGTGGTCCAGCGTCGCGTAGTTGGGGTCGGTCGCGAAGAGATCCTGCACCGTCGCATCGGGCAGGATGTACCCCTGCGAGATGTCGAGTCCGGCCTTCTCCTCCTCATCCTGAGCGGCCAGCGGCGGAGGCGCCGCGCCAACCGACGCCAGAGCGAAGAGGACGGGGAAACTGCGGAAGATCCTCATCATCGAACTCCTGAAACGGGTTGCGAACTTTCGCCGTTTATACGTACAGGTCGTTTACACGTGCAGGTCAACGTATCGATCCGAATGGTGATCGAAGGAATATGACGAACGTGACGAAGTTCTGCTTGTGCCTCACGGCATGGGTGGGCCTGGGGTGCGGGACCGACGCCGCGCCGTTGACGGAGACACACGCCGCCGCGATCCGCGACAGCGTGGCGGCGGCGATGCGGGAGTTCCGAGACCTCGGGACGGCGGCCGACTGGGAGGCCGTCGGCGACTTCTACTCGGACTCGCCCGCGTTCCGCTTCTACGAGAATGGGGAACTGCGTTACGAGTCGGCCGACGACGTGCGCGCCGCCCTGGAGGCCCTCGGCCAGGGGACGCAGATCACGACGGAGTACTCCGATACGGACATCGAACCGCTGGCGCCGGGACTCGCACACGTCCGCGCACGCTTCGAGAGCACCTTCACGGGCGCCGACGGGTCCGCCTTCGGTTTCGGCGGAGCCGTGACGTTGATCTGGGCGCACGAGACCGGAGGCTGGCGCATCCTCAGCGGCCACTCCTCGGCTCCGGTTCCTCGCGGAGGGTAGCAGCCATGTCCGACACGACTCCCCCGGCAAGCGGAGACGCGCCCCGCGACGCCGTCGAGTCGCTCATCCGGCGGGGGATGGCCGCGCGGCGCGAGGACCGGCCGGACGAGGCGATGCGGCACATGAAGGCGGCCGTGGCGCTCGCCCGCTTCGGCGGGGATCCGCTCGCGCTCGCCCGCGCCCTTCACGGACAGGCAAACGTCGAACGCGACCTGGGACGGCTCGATGCCGCCCTCCAGCTGTACCTCGAAGCCGTCCCGCTCTGCCGGCGGGGGGACGACCCGCTCGTCCTCGCCCACACCGTGCGCCACCTGGGGGATGTCCTCCGGAAACTGGGCGATCTCGGGGCGGCGGGCCGGTGCTATGCGGAGGCGCTGACCGTGTACCGGGCGGACCCGGACGCCCCGCCGCTCGATGTGGCCAATGCCGTGCGGCCCGCGGCCATCCTGTGCGAGGCGCTGGGCGAGGCCGGTGAGGCCCGGACGCTGTGGCGCGAGGCCGGCGAGCTGTACGGCCGGGCCGGCGTCGCGGCCGGCGTGTCCGAGAGCGCGGCCCACCTCGAACGGCTCGGCTGACAGCCCGCCGGGGGCGACGCCCGACGCCCCTCCGTCTTGCCAGAACCGGACGTTTCGACCACCCTGATTCGGATTGGCGGTCTCGATCCGCCGCGAGGGAAAGTTCCGAGGAGGGCGTGCAAATGCTGCGGAATCACGGTCTGAACCGTCGGGCGTTTCTCAAGAGCACAGGAGCCACCGCCGTTCTGGGCGCCGTCGGCGCGCGTTCGGCGCTCGCGAGCGAGGTGGCGGCGGCCGATGTCGCCCGTGCCGGGCTCGGCGCCGTCCCCGAGGAGTTCGACTTCGACGAGGTCTACGACCGGCGCGGGACCGACTGCGTCAAGTGGGACCGCGCGATCGAGCAGTTCGGCCCGGAGCTCGAGGTCGGCATGGGCATCGCCGACATGGACTTCCGCGCCGCGCCCTGCATCACCAAGGCGATCGCCGAGCGCGCCGCGCATGAGAACTGGGGCTACCAGCACCGCGACAGTTCGTTCACCGACGCGGTCGTGGCCTGGAACCAGCGCCGTTACGATCTGGACATCGACCCATCGACGATCGTCTGGACCAGCGGCGTCCACCCCGGAATCATCGCGGGACTGCACACCTTCGCCCCTCCCGGCAGCCGGGTCCTCATGACGACGCCGACCTACAACGGCTTCTACTCGGACCTGCGCTTCGCGCGGAACGTCGCCGAGGACAGCGAGATGAAGGTCGTCGACGGCGTCTACGAGATAGACTGGGACGACTTCGAGCGCCGCGTGCAGCGGGTTCACGCCTTCATCCTCTGCAACCCGCAGAACCCGACCGGAAACTGCTGGTCGGCGGAAGACATGACGCGCATGGGCGAGATCTGTCTCGAGCACGGCGTGCCGGTGCTCTCCGACGAGATCCACTGCGATTTCGTGACGAAGGGACAGAAGTACACGCCGTTCGCCAGCCTCGATCCGAAGGTCGTCGACAACAGCGTCACCTTCAAATCCAACAGCAAGACGTTCAGCCTCGCCGCCAACAAGGTCGCCTGGTACTTCTCGACCAACCCCGCCTTCATGACCCGCCTGCGCCAGTACACGCGGGCCGACCTGAGCACGATCGGCATGGTCGCCGCCCGCGCCGCCAACGACGAAGGGGACGAATGGCTCGACCAGCTTCTCGTCTACCTCGACGGCAACCACGACCTCGCCGAGACCTACATCCGCGACAACGTGCCCGGCGTGACGTACACGAAGGCGCAGGGCACCTTCCTCGCCTGGCTCGACATGGGCGACCTGATGGACAGGATCGACGCGCAGGGGAAGGCGGACTACGAGAACCGGACCGCGGCGCAGCCGGTGTCGCCGGAGAGCGTCCTGCAGCGCTGGCTGGCCGAGAACGCGCGCATCTATCTCAACAACGGGCCCAGCTACGGGACCGGCGGCGAGAGGCACATGCGGATGAACATCGCGACCTCGCGCACGCTCGTGAAGCGCGCCCTCGACAACCTGTCCAGCGCCGTCGCCGAGCTCTAGCGAGGGCCCGGCGGCAACCCGGTCACAGAGATCCGGCATGGCGCGCGCGGTTGCCTCCTTCGAGGTCACCGGGTGGGACCAGGGTGAGCCCGAGTCCGGCGACGGGGGGCCGACCCTCTCGCACGCCACCGTCCTGAAGCGGTTCAGCGGGGACCTCGCGGCCGAGAGCGAGGCCCGGCTCCTCATGTGTCAGGCGGATGTGGCGGATATCACCGCGGGAGCGGGCTACATCGCGCGCGAGGTCGTGCGGGGAGCGCTCGGCGGACGGGAGGGCACGTTCGTGATGCAGCACTGGGGGCTGAGCGCGAGTGGCCGCGAGCAGACAGGTGGACAGATCGTGCCGGGCTCGGCGACCGGCGATCTGAAGGGACTCACGGGTTCCGTCGAGATCGCCGTCGACGGCGACGGAGCGCACACGCTGACGATCGACTACGAACTTCCGGACGCGTGAGGCGGCGGGAGACACCGTGACTCGGCGTGACACCTTGCCGCCCGCTTCCGGTTTTGGCACCGTAACTTCAGTGCAATGCCGGCCGAGGCAGACCGGCGTTTCTTCCTGAGAGGGATAGTACGATGAAAAGATGGTTCCCGATGCTTCCGGCGTTCCTCCTCGGCGCGATGCTGTCGACGGTTCCCGCGCAGGTCGAGGCGCAGTTCGACGAGGTCGGATCGATCACCTTCCCGACGTCCGCCACCGGCGAGGCCCAGGAGCACTTCCTCCGGGGCGTGGCGATCCTGCACAGCTTCGGCTGGAAGCAGGCGCGGGAGCAGTTCCACGCAGCGCAGGAACTGGATCCCGACTTCGCGATGGCCTACTGGGGCGAGTCGCTCGCCTACAACCACCCGCTCGTCTCGCAGATGGACCCGACCGAGCCGCGCAAGGCGCTGGAGAGGCTGGGCGCGACGCCGGCCGAGCGGCTTGCGAAGGCACCGACGGATCGGGAGAAGGGCTTCCTGAAGGCGGTCGAGATCCTGTGGAGCGAACAGGACCACGTCGACCGGCGCGTGGGCTACATGGAGGCGATGAGAGACCTGTACGAGGCCTATCCGGAAGACTCGGAGATCGCGGCCTTCTACGCCCTTTCCCTCCTCAGCGCGACGTCGGCGACGCGCGACCTGAGCCAGCGCTGGAACGTGATGGCGGGGGCGATCGCGCTACGGCTGTTCAACGCCAATCCGCTGCATCCCGGCGCGGCGCACTACACGATCCACTCCTTCGACAATCCGATCATGGCCCCGCTCGCGCTGGACGCGGCCTATGCCTTCGCGGACATCGCGCCGGCGGTTTCCCACGCCCGGCACATGCCGACGCACATCTTCATCCAGCACGGGATGTGGGAACGCGTGTCCGGCAACAACCAGTCGGCCTACGACGTGGCGCAGGAGTTGTGGCAGCCCGGTGACGCGGTGGGCGACGCGGTGCACTCGCTCGACTGGGGGCAGTACGGCGACCTCCAGCGCGGCGACTACGAGAAGGCGCGGCTGTGGATGGACCGGCTCGCGGACATGGTCGACAACGAGGGCTTCGCGACGACGGGCGGGGCGCGCGGCGCGGCCGGCATCGCACGGGCGCAGGGCGCCGTCTCGCTCCTCAAGGCGCGCTACATCGTCGAGACCGAGCAGTGGGAGACTCAGCCGATCACGGAAGACTCCCCAGCGCACGAACTGCTGGCGACGGGCCTCAGCGCCCACCGCATGGGCGACCAGGCGACCGTCACCGAGGCGGAGGCCGCCCTGAAGGAACTGTCGGACGGCGAGGGCTACACCCACGTCATGCACAAGCAGGTCGGGGCGCTCCGGCACGCCGCCATGGGCCATCCGGACGTGGCGACCGGCCTCATGGACGAGGCGGAGGCGGAGGTCATGAGCATGGCGCCGCCGCGGGGCTCCGCGAGCCCGGTCAAGCCGCTGCACGAACTCTACGGCGAGCTGCTGCTCGAACTCGGGATGCCCGACAAGGCGGTCGAGAAGTTCGAGACGTCGTTGCTGCGGATGCCCAACCGGCCGCGTTCGCTCCTCGGCCTCGCCCGGGCGCACGCCGCCAACGGCGACGCGGTCCTCGCCGCCGCGGCGTACGCGAAGGTCGCGAATCTGTGGAACGGTCTCGGGCACGCCGGCCTCATGGAGGCCGAAGCCTTCCTGAACGAGGCCGAGAGCGAGGGAAACCAGGGGAACCGGTAGCGACCTCCCCCACCCACCGGACCCCGCCGCGAAGGGGTCCGGGACGGGATCCGGCTCAGTAGAGCGCGAGCAGATCCAGTATGGGGACCCTCAATAGCGCCGACCGGCCCGTCCGGACCCTCACGAGCATGTCGAGGGTCTGGAGGGGCCGGAGTGTTTCCGCCGCCGCCACCAGTTCCGGCGGGACGGCGACGTAGATCAGACCGTCCCCGGGATCGGGGGCGCGGGCGAGCAGGAAGGGTTCCCCCTCGTAGAAGTCGATCCGCTCCGGTTCCGCCCGTTCCAGCGACAGGAACCGGACGGTCCAGCGGAGGCGCGCCCCGGCATACTCATCCGGGTTCGCGCGCAGCGCGGCGGCCGAGACGCCAGTCAGGACGCCGGCGTCGACACCGACTGTATCGCCGTCGATCACGACTTCGCGCACCTGGGCGGCCGCGGGGGGCGGCGCGTACGCACACGCGAGGACGACCGACAGGAGCAGCCGGCGTCGCAGGCGACGGCGACGAGACGTTTTTCTGGTAAGGATCCGGTCCTCCACCTACATTCCTCGCGCCGCCGCCCCGTCGCGGGATTTGTGAGACGGGGCCGTTCCCGTTCGAGATCCGACTCACCCAAGATATGGAATTCGCGTCCATCCAGTGTCAAACAGACTGATCTTCGTCGTCGGACTCGCCCTGCTCGCCGGAGTCCCGGCGACGCTCGAGGCGCAGGCCGAACGCATCGATTCACCGTTTCGCTGGCGCGAGAAGGGCTTCCGCGTGGGCCTGTTCGGAGGCCACCACGCGGGGAACCGCGGGCGGCTCGAGTTCGCGCAGGGACCGACCCCCGTGTGGGGCGCCAGAATGCGCGTCCGGGCTTCGAGTCCCCTTTCCATCGAGCTTGGAGCCACGTACGGGGCGGCGGACCGCTGGACGCTGGATGTCCTCGACGCGGCAGGACCGATGGTCGTCGACACCGTCGCCGCGGGGTGGCTGCGGGCCGATCTCGGCGCGCAGATCGGTCTCACCGGAGCGCGGACGTGGAACGGGATCCACCCCTACGGGCTCATCGGCGGCGGTTTCGTGTTCGGGGTCGACGAAGGCGCCTCCGAGTTCCTCGCCGACCAGGCGCTCGAACCCTTCCGCTACGACATCTCCACGGCTCCGCACATTTTCGTGGGGCTGGGGTTCGAGATCTTTCCGGCGGAGACGATCGGGATCGGCTTCGAGGCCCGTGACTACCTGGTCCGCGTGACGTCCCCGGACGGATTCCTCTTCGGAACCACGCTGGATCTGTTCGAGGCCTCCGGAGCGCCGGCGCCGCGGGGTTCCGTGTGGGGCCACAATCCGGAGTTCAGCATCTCCATCTGGTACTACTTCTAGCCTCCGGCTGCGGGCGCATATGAGTGATGCGGACTGGATCTCCTTCGACGAGGCCCTCGCTCTCGTGCTGGACGCCGTGTCGCCGCTGGAGACGGAACGGGTTCCGATCTCCGCCGCTCTCGGCCGCGCACTCGCACACGACGTGGAAGCCGTCGCCCCGCACCCGCCGTGGGACAACAGCGCCATGGACGGATTCGCCGTGCGAATCGACGAGGTTCGCGGCGCGAGGCCGGACCGTCCGGTGGTCCTCCCGATCTCCGACGACATCCCGGCCGGCGCCTTTCCGCGGGGACCGCTGGAGCCCGGCTCCGTGGCGCGCGTGATGACCGGGGCGCCGGTGCCGGAGGGCGCTACGGGCGTCGTCCGCGTGGAGCACACGGACGGCGGTCCGGACGGGCGCGTGAGCATATTCGACGATGCGGACGGGGAGCGGCACATCCGTTTCCTTGGGGAGGATGTGAAGGCGGGCGACACGATGGTGGAGCGCGGCGAGGAACTCGGGGCGGCGGCGGTGGCGCTGCTCGCGACGGCCGGTCTCGAGCAGGTGGACGTGGGCCGGCGACCCCGCGTCGGCGTGCTCGCGAACGGAGACGAACTCGCGGATTTCGATGAATTCGACGAGGTGCGGGCCAGGCGGAGGATCATGAACTCGAACGGGTACGCGCTGGCCGCCCAGCTCGCGGATTCCGGGGCGGAGCCCGCGCCCCTCGGCATCGCCCGGGATGACCCCGACGACCTGCACCGCTCTCTCGCGCGGGCCGAATCCTGCGACGCGATCGTCTCCGCGGCTGGCGTGAGCGTCGGCGAACACGACTACGTAAAGCAGGTACTCGACGAACTCGGCTTCGAACGATCCTTCTGGCGCGTGCGGATGCGCCCCGGCAGCGCCGCCGTCTTCGGGCTGCTCGGCGGCCGGCCGTTCTGGGGCGTCCCGGGCAATCCGGCCTCGGCGCTCGTCACCTACGAAACGCTTGTGAGACCGGCGATCCGCAAGATGGCGGGGTTCGCGCGCCCCTGCCGGCGATCGCTGCGGTGCGTCGCGGCCCACGACCTGCGCGGCCCCCGGGATGTGCTCTCGTTCCTGCGCGTGCTCATCGGATCCGCCGCGTCCGGCGTCCTCACGGCTCGCCTGAGCGGTCCGCAGGGTTCGGGCAACCTGGGGTCCATGCTGGCCGACGGGCTGCTCGCGATCCCCGTCGGGACCGACGCGATAAGCGCCGGAGATCCCGTCGACGTGATTCCGCTCAGGGAGTGGGCGAGTCCCGCCTGACGCGGGGTTTCGCGGGGCGGGTGTACGGGCCGGGCTCGGCCCGTCAGATGCGGACGACCGCCGCCGCCATCGTGTAGCCGCCCCCGATCGAGGTGAGAACGATCGTGGCCGGGGTCGGCACGGGTCCGTGCTTTCCGCGGACGACTTCATCGAGCGTCACGGCGACGGTCGAGGCCGACATGTTGCCGTAGTCGACGATGTTGTGGACGACGCGCCCTTTCGGGAGTTCCAGCCTCTGCTCGAGACCCTGCGTGATCCGCGCGTTCGCCTGGTGCGGAATCACGAAGTCCACGTCGGACCAGTCGAGGCCGGCCTTGTGAAGCGCCTGTTCGCCCACTTCGGCCATCTTGACGATGGCGTTGCGGACGATCCGCGGCCCGCCTTCCATGTGGAGAATCGGGATCCGGTCTCCGTCTTCGCGCCAGCTCTGCCCGACGAGGTACAGTGGGTCGCGCGCGAACCAGCCCGACGCCACCATCGGACCGAGCACGCCGTGATCCGCTTCGCTCCGCTCGAGCACGACCGCGCCGGCCCCGTCGCCGAAGAGCACGGCCGTCCGCACGTCCGTGTAGTCCACGAGCCGGGTGAGGGCGTCACCCGAGACCACCAGGACCCGCTCCGCCATGCCGCTGACGATCGCCGACCAGGCCGCCCCCACGCCGTACACGAAGCCGGCGCAGGCCGCGTTGATCGCGAATCCTCCCAATCGCGGATTCCCGATCTTCGTCGCCACGGTGCAGGCACTGTTCGGAACTTCGTCGGACGGTGACACGGTCGCGACGTAAAGCTGGTCGATCTCGTCCGGCTCGCGTCCGGCCGCCTCCAGCGCGGCGAGCCCCGCCCGGGCGCACATGTCCTCGGTCGTCAGATCGCTGCCCGGCGGGATCCGCCGACGCGACCTGATGCCGGTCAACTGGTACGCCCACTGATCGAAGACCTCGGGGGCCGACAGCCCGTTGGCGCCCTCGACGCCCCTGAGCGCGGATCGCGCCTGCCCGATGTCGAACGACTCGCGCAGCGTACCCATGGCGAGAAGCTCGAAGTTGTCGATGCTGTCCGGCGGCAGGTAGCTCCCGGTACCCGTGACCGCCGCGGTCACTCTGGCTGCCAAGGCCCTCTCCATCATCCGTGGGCAAGGCGTCGGCGGGCTCGTCCGCCGGAAAGTCCGAGAGTATACGGCGGAGACCGGGAAGGCTGCTAGTGCGATCCCCCGGAAATCCGCAAGCCGCGGAGAGGCGGGGAACGGGCGAGCAGGAGCCGCGCCGCGGCCGAGCGGGCCGCCTCCGCCAGCGTTCGGGTCGGACACGGCCGCGTCGGCATCACGCGGGCGCACTCCCTTATGCTCGCCTGCGACCAGCAGGATTCGGGCTGACCATCGCCGCACTCCCGAATGAGCAGTTTCACGCTGGCGGGCAGTCGGAGCACCGCATCGCTGTCGAACTCCTCCGCCACCGCGTAGCGCAGAAGGTCTTCGGCCAGATCCCGTTCCACGCCGGCGTCCAGCAACTCCTCGAGGGAGACGACCAGAAGCGGAAAATCGGCGCGTTCACGTCCCAGCCGCATCAGAAGCTCGCGCCTTACGCCGCGGCGAAGGGCATCCGCGGCCTTCTCGAGCGCGATTGGCGCCGCGCTCGGACCGATGACGGACGCCGCATCCCGCAACTCCGCGGCGAACGTGTCGACGGCGGCGAGGACGACTTCCGGAGACATCCCCTTCGCCACGCCCTCCATGGCCTTGTCGATCAGGAGACCTCGGGGCAGTCCGTCCCGGACACCCGCCTCGATGACGGAAAGGGTGCGCGCCGCGTAGACTGCGCCCAGATGACGGCTGAAGCGCGCGCGTGCGTCCTGGCCCGCAAGCGGCGGCCCGAACGCGAGAAGCATGGCGCCGAGGAGTACGACCGCGGGAGAACGGCGCAGGACGGCTCTTGCCACCGGCTGCCTGCGGGCTACGGGGCCAGCGAGCGGGCGCCCGCGCCGCCCGTGATGGCGATCACGGCATTCCGGTTGCCGTAACCGTCCTCCACATACCGTTCCGCGTGCGGATCCGTGATCCAGGTCTCGCCGTCCACGAGGAACATGTACTTGTGTACGCCGGGCGGGAGCTTCACCCGCCCGGTCCATACGCCGGTCCCATAGGGATCGGCCAGCGCGACCTCCGGCTGCCAGTCGTTGAAGTCGCCCGCGACGTGGACCGACGTCGCGCCGGGCGCCTCGAGATGGAACTGCATGTAGTGGACTTCTTCGCCCACGAGCGCCGTCGCCGCCCCCGCCGGCTCGGTGTATACGTTTTCCCGCGGCAGGAGGAAGAACGCCGCCAGCACCGCGGCGGCCGCGAGTCCCAGCCACGGCCGGACGCGCACGGAACGGGGATGCACCCACCAGTCCACGAGACCGGACAAGGGCCGACGCCCCTCGTGGCGAACCTCGGCCATGACCCTCGATTCGAGTCCGACCGGAGCTCCCTGCACCCCCGAATCCCGCACGTCCGAAAGGAGGGCATCCCACCGTTCGGCTTCCCTCCGAAGCTCCCGCGAGAGTTCGGAATGGTCGATTTCTCCGTCCAGGTACAGCTTCAGATCGTCGTTCATCGGTAGTTCTCTAACAGCACCTGTAACTGATCCCGAGCCCGATGGACGCGCATCTTCAACGCGGACACCGACGCTCCAAGTCTCTCAGCCATCTCTTCGTACGACCAGCCCTCGACGTGCTTGAGGACAAAGGCTTCACGCTGCTCTTCGCTCAGCGACTGCAAGGCCCGGTATATCTGCTCCCGTATTTCCGCCCGTTCGGCGCGCGCCTCGGGAAGACCTCGCGTCGCCGTCAGCGGCCCGGCCGCCTCGAGCGACACCTCCCGCCGTGCCCGCCCCTTCAACTGATCCTTGCACAGGTTGACGGCGATTCGAAACAACCAGCCCCCTACCCGTTCCCGGTCACGGCAGCGGTCGAGGCTCCGAAAACCGCGAATGAACGTGCGCTGCACGATATCCGCGGCGTCGTCCGCGCGCCCGGTCATGCGCTCCGCGTAGCGGTACAGCACGTCCTTGTACCGGCGCACGAGAACCCCGTACGCCTCGCGATCGCCTTCCAGAACGGCGGTCACGACATCCGCGTCGCTCGGTTCATCGTCGGGAACCCGACCTTCCGGCCCGATCCTAAAGATCTTCTCTTCGTGAATAAGACGACCTCTACGGCTTCGCGGTCACTAAAGTGGGATCGGCGGCTCCAACTTAGCGGAACCGTGATCTCCCAACTACCTTGAGGGCGTGAACGCCGGGAACGCTGCCGCCCGCGCGCCGGACCTGTTCGGTCTCCGCACTCCGGCGCTCATCCTCGATCTCGATGTCCTGGAGAACAACCTCCGGGCCATGCAGGAACGCACGGACGCCCTCGGCGTTCGGCTCCGCCCCCACGTGAAGACGCACAAGTGTGTGGAGATCGCCGAACTCCAGCGGTCGCGCGGGGCGTCGGGCATCGCCGTTTCCACCCTCGCGGAGGCCCGGATCTTCGCGGAGGCGGGCTTCGATGACATCCTGTGGGCCTTTCCCGTCAATCTCTCCCGCATCGGCGAGGCGGCCGCGCTCTCCCGGCGCATCGAACTGGGCGTGACGGTGGACTCCCTCACGGCCGTCGAGGCTCTCGAGGCCGCCGGTGTCCCCTTTTCGGCATGGCTCGAAATCGACTGCGGCTACGGGCGCTCCGGCGTCCCGCACGACAGTGGCCGGGTGGTCGAGATCGCGAGGCGCATCTCACGCTCGGGCCGGCTCTCGCTGCGCGGCTGCCTGACGCACGCCGGCCACACCTACGGCGCGGATTCGCCCGCCGCCATCGCCGCGCTGGCAGATGAGGAGCGACGGGCGATGGTCGAGGTGGGACGCGCGCTCCGCGCGGCAGGGCTCGAGCCGGGGGTGCTCTCGCTCGGTTCGACCCCGGGAATGAGCCGAGTCGAGACGCTGGAGGGGATCGACGAGACCCGGCCGGGAAACTACGCGCTCTACGACTACACGCAGACGCGGCTGGGATCGTGCGCGCTGAGCGACTGCGCGGTCACGGTGCTTGCGACGGTCGTTTCCGCGCGCGACGGATCCGACGGGGCGATTGCGGACTGTGGCGCGCTCGCCCTGTCCAAGGATGTGGGGCCGGACGATCCGCCCCACTACGGCCGCCTCCTCCGTGACACGTCCGGACGAGAACTGGGCGACCATCGCGTGACCTCGGTGAGCCAGGAACACGGGCGCCTGTCCGGGCGGTTCGCCGTCGGCGAGAAGGTCCGCGTCCTTCCGAATCACGCCTGCCTCACGGTCGCGCACTTCGATCACTTCGAGGTCGTGCGGGGGCGGCGCGTGGTGGACCGCTGGAAGATCCGGCGCACGCGCGACTGATCCGCGGCACCGCGCCGACGTCAGGGCGTCAGGGAGCTCTGTCGAGGGCGATGAGCTGCGCGAGGATGGAGACGGCGATCTGCGCGGGCGAACGGGCGCCGATCCGCAGCCCGACCGGACCGTGGATCCGGTCGCATGCCGCCTCGTCGAGCCCCCGTGCGAGGAGCGCCGCTCGACGTTGCTCCTGCGTCCGGCGTCCGCCCAGGAGGCCGATGTAGCCGCAGCGGGAGGCGAGCGCCGTTTCCAGCGCGGGTTCATCCAGCTTCTCGTCGTGCGTGAGGATGACGACACTGGTTCGAGGGTCGAGATCGAGCGCGGCCATCGCCTCGTCCGGCCAGCGCGGATCGAGCGACGCGGCATCCGAGAATCGCTCCGGCCGCAGGAAGGCCTCGCGCGGATCCACGACCACGACCTCGAAGCCGGTTCGGTGCGCCATGGCGCACAGCGCATGCCCGATCGGGGTTGCGCCCACGATGACGAGCCGCGGGGGCGGGGCGAAGGACTCGACGAAGACGAGGCTGTCCGGATCGTCCTGCACGAGTTCGACAACGCGGGCGTCCGATCGGCCGAGCCAATCGTCTACGCGGGAGCGGGCCGCCCGGTCGAGTTCGGCCGATCCGAGCGTTCCCAGCGACCGGTCCGGTTCGAGGAGGAGTTGCCGCGAGTGCGTGGGCGGCGCCGCGCCGGTGAGGAGGACGCCCGGGGCGCCGGCCTCCTGGAGCTGCCAGAGGCGATGCCAGACGGGGTCGCCGGGATCGTAGCGGTCGAGGAGGACGTCGATCTCCCCGCCGCAGGCGAGCCCCACGCCCGCGGCCATCTCGTCGGTGATCCCGTACGTGACCGAGGCCGGCGCGCCGCCGCCCAGCAGCGCGGAGAGCCGTTCGTGCAAGTCGCCCTCCACGCACCCGCTCGAGATCGAGCCGCTCAGCTCCCCGGCGGCCGAGATCGCGAACCGCGCGCCCGGTGGCAGAGGGGCGGAACGGCGCACGGCGATGAGCGTCGCCATGGCGATGGGATCGCCCCGCTCCGCCCAGCGCGCGATGTCCTCGCGCACGGCCCGGAGACTCATGCCGGCCGATCCGGACCCGCGTCGTGCGACACTACGCTAGTCGCCCCGGCGCGCTTCGCGAACCGCCTCCGTGAGCGCGGGCAGCACCTCGAACACGTCCCCGACGAGACCGTAGTCCGCCACCCCGAAGATCGGCGCATCCGCATCGCGGTTGATCGCCACGATGACCTTGGCCGTGCGCATCCCGGCCAGGTGCTGGATCGCCCCGCTGATCCCGACCGCGAAGTACAGGTTGGGCGACACGGTCTTGCCGGTCTGGCCGACCTGCTCGCCGTGCGGCCGCCAGCCCGCATCCACCACCGCCCGGCTCGCGCCGAGCGCCGCTTCGTCGCCCAGCGCTTCCACCAGCGCCTCGAGCAGCGGCCAGTGCTCCGGCCCCTGCATCCCGCGGCCGCCCGAGACGATCGTCGTTGCCTCGCTCACGTCGAGGCGGTCGCGATCCCCCAGCTCCAGTGCGGCCGTCCGCGCCCGGCCCTCGAGGCCCTCGAGATCCAGCTTCGACATCTCCCCCGCCGCGCCCTCCCCGGCCGGCGCGAAGACGTTGGCCCGGATCGTCATCACGGCCGGACCCGGAGTGAAGCGAAGGGTCGCGATCGCTTTCCCGGCGTACATGGGCCGGCGGACGACGATGGCGCCGTCCTCCCGCCGGCACTCGATGACTTCCGAGGCCACGCTCCGCCCGAGCCGCGCGCCGACGCGGGGCGCGATGTCCCTCCCCTGGGCCGTCGCCGCGAATATCACGGCGTCGTAGTCCCCGGCCTCGACCAGCCGGGCGATGGCCGCGGCGGCGATGTCCGGCTGACACAGCGCGAGCGCCTCCGACTCACCGACCCAGGTGCGGTCGGCACCGAAGCCGCCGAGTTGCGCGGCCGCCGCCTCCGTACCGGGAGGACCGAGCGCGACGACGTGGGTCTCTCCGCCGACATCGGCGGTGATCCGTCGCGCGAGCCCGACCGCCTCCTGCGAGGCCCGGCTCACCGTTCCTTCGCGGATTTCGGCGTACGCCAGCGCCCTGGGCATCAGAGCACCCCCGCTTCGTCGCGCAGCGCCTTCACCAGCTCCGGCACGGCGTCCGCCCCCTCCCCGACGATCCGGCCCGCGGCCGGCGCCGGGGGTTCGTCGAGGCGGAGGAATTCGATGGTCGGCGCATCGAGCGTCACCTCCCGCTCCTCGAGAGGCTTTCGCTTCGCCGCCATGATCCCCTTGAGGCTCGGATACCGCGGCTCGTTCAGCCCTTTCTGCGTCGACACGACAGCGGGCAGCGAAAACTCGACGACCTCGTGACCGCCCTCGACCTCGCGGCGCGCCGTCGCTTTCCGTCCCGCGATATCGAGGCCGACGACGACGGTCGCGCACGGGAGGCCGAGAAACTCGGCCACCATCTGCGGGACCTGCATGTTGTCGTCATCGATCGCCTGCTTCCCGAACAGCACGAGATCGACCTCGCGGCCTCGAACCTCGTCGGCGAGCGCCCGCGCCACGGAGAGCGCGTCGTGCGAACCCTCGCACACGAGCAGGACGCCCTCATCCGCCCCCATCGCGAGCGCCTGGCGGATCGATTCGGCAGTCTCGGGGGGGCCGAGCGCGACGACCGTCACCTTCCCCTCCCCCGCCTCTTCCTTGCGGCGGATCGCATCCTCGAGCGCGAACTCGTCGTACGGGTTCACGACGTACTTGACGCCGGCCGGGTCCAGTCCCGCGCCGTCGGGCGTCACTCTCACCCGCGTGGCCGAGTCCGGCACGCGTTTCATGCAGACTATTGTATTCATCCGTCTTGTTCTTCGAGTGGAGTCAGGCGCTCTGGTAGGTCTCGATCTCGTCGGTAGTCAGTGCGCACACGCGAAACGCGATGAGGTCGATGAGGGAGTCGGTCACGTTCTTCTGGCGGAGGTTCCGCGCCCGCGCGTCCTCCGCGGAGGGTCGCGCCTCGCGCAGGGTCACGAGCCGGGCGGCCAGCCAGTCCAGGAAATCGTGTACGACATCGCGGTGTTCCCGGTCCCTGTCCGGCTCCCCGTTCGGAGCCTTCGGAAGGAACGCGTCGATGAGCGCGAGCAGGCCGGGGAAGATCATCTCCGTGAGTTCCTCGTCCCCGATGAGTTCCTCTTCGGTGATCTCCTCCCAGCTCATCTCGTTCCAGTACAGCTCGCACGCTTCCTCGAAGAGATGGCGCCGCACCTCCGGAGACGCCTTCCTGAGAACGATGTCGCCCGGCGTGAGCCTTCGCCCCACGACTTTTCGCATGCCGCGGATGCGTTCCTGGATGAGCGTTCGGCCGGCCAGAGCGTGGGCTCGATCGGGCGTTTCGGCGGCGGCGGACGGGGCTTGCGTTTCGTTGTTCACGGAGCCGAAGATGCGACGGCCACGGTGAAGGAACAAGCGCCGGGGCGAACGCCGACGGGAGCCGGTGCAACGGCCGGCATCGAGGGCGTGTTACCCAAGCGATGGGGACGTCTTTGGCGAAGGAAACGCGAACGCGTAACGGATCGCCGGGCGATTCGACGGGTCCCGGTTCCGGACCCGTGGAACCGGCGGATCCCGGCGCGGACGAGCCCGGCCTCGTGGAGGCCGTGCAGGCCGGCGACCAGCGGGCGTTTTCCCTGTTCGTGACGAGATACACGGACCCGGCGTACGCGGTGGCGTTGTCGATTCTGCGCCACGAGCAGGACGCGGAAGACGCGGTGCAGGCCGCGTTCATTCGCGCGCTCGAGCGGATCGGACAGTTGCGGCCGGGAAGCCGCTTCGGTCCGTGGTTCTATCGCGTGCTGAGGAGTACGTGCCTGAACCTCCGGCGGCGTGAGCTTCTGCGGACCCATTCGGAACTGACGGACACGGCGGCGTCGCGAGACGATCCGCATCGTGAATTCGAGCGGAGGTATGCCCGGGAGCGGGTGCTCGGCGCGCTCGCGCAGCTTCCGGAACGACAGAGAACGGCAGTCATGATGTACGACCTTGAAGGGTACGACCACGCAGAGATCGCGGAGATCCTCGGGATCGCCGTAGGAACTTCGAGGGCGAACCTTCATCACGGCAGGCACGCGTTGCGCCGCCTTCTCGGCGAAGCGCCCGCGTCCGGCGCCGGAGGAGCAGATGAGGATGAATAGGAGAGACCAGAGTCGGGACGGCGGGCGCGGGCCTGGGTGGGCCGAGTATCTCGAGCCCCTGCGACCCGACGAACTCACGCGGCGCCGATTGCGCCGGAACGTGATGGCCGCGGCGGAAGCGCTGTTCGCACGGCGGCCTCTCTCGTGGCTCGACGTGACGGCAAGCTGGTCCGCGGCGCTCGCGCCGCTGGCCGCCGGACTGCTCGTCGCGGCCGGCGTTCTGTTGTATCGCATCTCCCTGCCGGACGCGCCCGAGTTCGTCGTCGACCCGGATCCGACGCCGGTCGGACTGGTGCGCTCGCTGGCGCCGGATGCCGAAGCCCCGCCCGCGCTGCTCATCGACCTCGCCGAGCCGAGCCGCGACGCGGTGCTGACCGCCGCGCTCATCAATCCGTAACTGAAACGCGACACGAACCGGGTGCGTATGGACACTTCGAGATTCCGGGCGATCCTGCTTCTGACGCTCGTCTTCGCGGCGGGCGCCGCGGTCGGCGTGGCGGCGGACCGCCTCGATCTTTTCGCCGGCGAGGCCGCCGGCGAAGCGGCGGCGGAGACGACGTCTCCCGAAACGCGGGATCGCGACGACGGGTCGCGCGGGCGGCAGACGACGATCGAGCAGTTCGCCGATGAGCTGGGCTTGACGGCCGACCAGCGGGTGCAGATCGAGAGCTTCCTCGATCACTACCGCGATGGGATGCGGACGTTGCGGGGGAGCTACCGGACCTTGATGGACTCGGTCCGGACCCGGATCGAGTCGGTGCTGACGGAGGAGCAGGGTGAGGACTATCGGGAGTTGCTGCGGCAGCGCTACGGGAACGGGCGAGAGCGCGGCGGTGAACGGGGGTCCCAGGGGCGTGACGACCCGCAGCGAAACAACTGACAACCGACAGACGTCAATCAGCCCCTCGCGGGGCAAGGAAAACGATGACCATTCGACATAGATGTGGGTGCGGAGACCGGCCGAGCGCCGGTTTTCGTCGATGGGGGCTCGTCCTGCTGCCGGCGGTCCTGATTGCGGGAGCGTCGCCCAACATGATGGCGGCGCAGGTGCAGGCGAGCGACAACGTTCGCCAGATCACGGTCGACGAAGCGGTCGAGATCGCGCTGCGCCGCAACCCTCAGTTGCTCCAGGCCTACTCGCAGATCGAGATGGCCGAGCATAACCAGTTGAGCGCGATCGGCCAGCTCCTCCCGTCGGTCAACATGAGTTTTGGCTACTCGAACTCATCGACGGGACGTCTCGACGCCCTCAGCCAGGGGATCGTCGCGACGAGCTACTCCACTCAGATCAACGCCGGATACACGCTCTTCAACGGCTGGAGCCGGTTCACCGACCTGAAAGGCGCCCGTCTGGGAATCGTCGAACAGAACGCCCGCTATCGCGAGGCCGAGTTCCAGGTCATCCAGGCGGTGAAACAGGCGTACGCGGCGAACGTCGCGGCGCTCGAACTCGTCGCCGTGGAGGAACGCCGCGTCCAGCGGCAGGCGGACCAGCTCGAATTCGTCCGGCAGCAGCTGGAGCTGGGGCGGGCGACGCGCTCCGACTCCCTGCGTTCGCAGGTCGATCTCAACAACGCGCAGCTCGCGCTTCTCAACGCGGAGAACAACGCGCGCACGCGGACCTTCGAGCTCACCGAGGTCATCGGCTCCGAGACCCTCGTAGGGCCGACCGCCGAGGCGGAACTCGCGATGGCCGCGATCCCCTTCACCCGCGACGAACTGTTCGCAATGGCCGATGTGACGGCTCCCGCGCTGCAGGCGGCCTCGGCGGCCGTCGAGGCGGCGGAGGCGGCGGTGTCGAGCGCGCGCTCCAGCTACTTGCCATCGATCACGGTCGGCGCGGGCTACGGCTGGGCGAACCAGGAGTTCCCTCCGTCCAACCGCTCCTGGTCGTTTTCGCTGCGAGGGAGCTATCCCCTCTTCAACGGGTTCCAGCGCGAGACGCAGGTGTTTCGCGCCCGGGCCTCGGCGGACCAGGCCCGGCAATCCGAACGCGCGGCGCAACTCAATCTCAGTTCGCTGCTCGACGCACGATATGCGACGGCGCAGTCCGCGCTCGCGGGAGTGGACCTCGCCGAGCGGAACGTCGAGCTCAGCGAAGAGAGCCTCCGAGTCGTACAGGAGCGCTACCAGCTCGGCCTGGCCACGATTCTCGAACTCCAGGACGCCCAGATCACGCTCACGCAGGCGGAGGTCGATCTCGTCAGCGGTCGGTTCCAGTACGAGGCGGCGGTCGCGGGGATCGAGGCCCTCCTCGGCCGGAGGCTCGACCAGCAACCCTGACGGCTGGCAGCTCGTGGGCTTTGCTCCGGGCTGCGAGCGCCGCATGGCATATCTCTTCAACGTCGGACTCGCGCGGGGTGTCCTCTCAGCGTGCTATGGCGGCCCGATTTCGGCGCCCCGATAGTCCGTTCAAGGACCCGACACGAGACGAGATTCCGATGTCCATATTCGAACGAAACCGGCGTCGCTTCCTCCCGCGAGGCGGCCCCACCGGCCACACGATGGTCATCACCGCGCTCGGGCTCGCGGCCGCCGGCTGTGCGACCGGCGAGGCCAACGAACCGGAACAGACGCTCCAGACGCTGACGGCCGGGCGCCAGACCATCGTGTCCAGCGTCGAGGCGACGGGGACGGTCGAACCGATCCGCGTGATCGAGGTCAAGTCGCAGGCGGGCGGCGAGGTCCTCGAACTGCCCGTCGAACTCGGGGACAACGTCGAACAGGGGACGCTACTCGTGCGGATCGACCCGCGCGATGTGAACAACGCGTTCGCTCAGGCCCAGGCCGACCTCGACGTCGCGGAGGCGCAGAACGATGTCGCGGGGCGCCAGCTCGAGCGGGTCGAGGCGCTTCACGAGTCCGACATCGTGACCTCGGAGGAACTGGAGAACGCGATCCTCTCGGCGGCGAACGCGCGGGCATCCCTCGTGCGGGCGCAGACGAACCTCGAACTCGCCAGGGACAAGCTGGACGACGTGACGCTCCGTGCCCCGATCACCGGAACCGTCGTGGAGCGGACGGTGGAGCAGGGGCAGGTCGTCACGGGGACGCGCGACCTCACGGGCGGCACCGTGCTGATGCGGATGGCGGATCTCACCGAGGTCCAGGTGCGCATGCTCGTCGACGAGACGGACATCGGCCGGCTCCAGCCGGGACTGCCGGCGGACATCACCGTGGAAGCGTATCCCACCCGGACCTTCAGGGGCTCCGTCCTCAAGATCGAACCGCAGGCGGTCGTCGAGCAGAACGTGACCATGTTCGCCGTGCTCACGCGCATCTCCAATGAGGAGGATCTGCTGCGGCCGGGGATGAACGCGGACGTCGAAGTCGTGATCGGGCGCCAGGAGGACGTGCTGGCAGTGGCGAACAGCGGGATCAAGTCCCAGCAGGAGGCCGTCCAGATCGTCCGGGCTCTCGAGATCGACGCCGATGTCAACGCGCTGCTGCGCGACTTCCAGAGCCAGGATCGGCCAGAGGGCGCGGCGGAAGGCGATGGACCGGCGGAGGGCGAGGAGGAGCCGATGATCGGCGGGGTTCCGATGTCGGAATTCCAGTCGATGTCGCAGGAGGAGCGGATGCGCGTCTTCCAGAACATGTCCGATGACGAGCGACGTCGGGTGATGCAGCAGTTCCGGAACCAGGGAGGGGGCGGCCGGGGCGGCCCGGCGCGGCGGCCCGACGAGCCCCGCCCGGCATTCGTGTTCAGGTACGACGCGAGCGGCCTCCTCGACTTGAAGCCGGTCATGATCGGCCTCAGCGACTTCGATCACACGCAGATCGTCCGCGGGCTCGAGGAAGGCGAGGAGATCGTCGCCGTCCCCACTTCGCTCATCGCGCAGCAGGAGTTCCTGGACCGGATCCGCAGCCGGACGTCCCTGCCGGGCATCGGAGGCAGGTGATGGGGGTTCGATGATCTTCTTCGAGATTCTACGGGTCGCGATGGATGCGATCCGCGCCAACAAGCTGCGCTCGTTCCTGACCATGCTCGGGATCGTGATCGGGGTCGGGGCCGTGATCACCATGGTGGCCCTCGGAGAGGGGGCTCAGCAGCAGGTCGAGAACCAGATCGAGTCGCTCGGCACCAACGTGCTCACGGTTCGGCCCGGGCAGGGGATGTTCCGCGGCGTGCGCGGCGGGTCGAACGCCCGGTTGACGACCGAAGACGTCGAGGCGGTGCAGCGGGGGGCCCCGGCTCTGCTGGGGGTCGCGCCGGAGATGCAGGGACAGTTGCAGGTCCAGTTCGGGCGCAACAACGCGAGCGTCCGGATTCTCGGCACGACGCCGAACTACGTGGAGGTCGAAAATCACACGCTCGAACTCGGCCGCTTCTTCGATGAGTCCGAGAACCGCGGCCGACGGCGCGTGGCCGTGCTCGGGGGCGCGGTCCCGGCGGTACTGAACTCGGAAACCGCGGAACTCGTCGGCCGGACAATCTCGATCCGGAACATCTCCTTCGAAGTCGTGGGAGTGCTGGAGGAAAAGGGCGGATCGGGCTGGTTCAACCAGGATGAGCAGATCTTCGTCCCGCTGGAGACGGCGCAGTTCCGGCTGCTCGGGACGGACCGCGTGAGCCAGTTCAAGGTCGTCGTCGAGAGCGAGGCGGCAATCCCGGTCGCGATGGTGCAGATCGAGGAAGTGCTCCGGCGCGAGCACCGCCTTCCCCTGGGGCGGGAGAACGACTTCTGGATCTCGGACAGCGTGCAGTTCCTCGAAATGGCGCAGGAGACGACGCAGACGTTCACGATGCTGCTCGCCGGGATCGCCGCGGTGAGCCTCCTCGTCGGGGGCATCGGGATCATGAACATCATGCTGGTGTCGGTCACGGAGCGGACGAAGGAGATCGGCGTGCGCAAGGCGCTCGGCGCCACGCGGAGCGCAATCCTGCTCCAGTTCCTGCTCGAAGCCACGACCCTCTGCATGACGGGCGGCATCCTCGGAGTCGCGTTCGCCTACGGCGCGGCGGAAATGCTCTCGCGGTCGGCGGGCTGGACGATGGCCATCGCGCCGCAGGCCATCGGCCTCGCCGTGGTGTTCGCCGCCGCGGTGGGCATGTTCTTCGGCCTCTGGCCCGCCCGGCGCGCGGCCCGGCTCGATCCGATCGTGGCGCTGCGGTACGAATAGCCCCAGGTCGATTGGCGGGACGTCGCGGGCCGACGTATGGTCCGGGCATGAGTGTTCCGCTGACATCCCTTCCGGACTCCGCCCGCGTCTGGATCTACGGGACGGATCGTCCGCTGACTCCCGAGGAGCGCGAGGCGCTGATGGTCGACCTGCGCGCGTTCGTCGATATCTGGACCGCGCATGGGGCGGCACTCCGGGCGGGCGTGGAGTGGGTCGAGGACCGGTTCGCGGTCGTCGCCGTGGACGAAGCGTCGGCGCCCGCGTCCGGGTGCTCGATCGACGCGATGGCCCGGCGGCTCGGCGCGCTCGAGGAACGCCTGGGTTGCTCGCTGCTCGACAGCACGCGCGTGTTCTACCGGAACGAGTCCGGCGCGATCGAGAGTTGCGCGCGGGGGGAGTTCCGGGCGCGGGCGACGACGGGGGCGATCGGCGAGGCGACCCCCGTCTTCGATCCCACCATCGACACGCTGGCGGCACTGCGGGCGGGCGAACTGGAGCGGCCCGTCGCCCGTTCATGGCACCGGCAACTCCTGGGCCGCCCCGGCGGACGGTCCTGACCCGGGGACCGGCGTGACCGGGGCCCCTGGGAGTGGCGCTTCCGGCGCCGCGCGGGGGAAGCTGGCCTTCGCCCTCTCGGGTGGCGGCGCGAGGGCCGCCTACCAGACCGGCGTGCTGAGCTATGTCGGCAGGCGGCTGCCCGAGCTTCGGGTCCCCCTCCTCACCGGTGTCTCGGCGGGCGCGATCAACGTGGGCTTTCTCGCCGCCTACGACGGAAACCTGCGCGGCGCGACACAGGCGCTGAAGCGCCGCTGGCTCTCGCTCACAACCGAGGAAGTGCTGCGCACCAACCCCGCTTCCCTGCTCAAGGTAGGCGTACGACTGGGGGGATCCCTTCTGGGCGGCGGAACCGGGCTGAGCCCCCGTTTCCGGAGCCTCGTCGACACGTCGCCGCTGCGGGAGTTCATCGAACGCGACGTCGACCGCGGAGAGATCGGGACCCGGATCGGGGCGGGGGACCTCGAGGCGGTGGGGCTCACCGCGATGTCGTACCAGACGGGACGCACCGTCCTCTTCGTACAAGGGGACCCACAGTCGGCGCCCAGGCCCGCGAGCTCACACTACCGACTCGTGCGGACGAACATTTCGGTGGACCACATCCTGGCCTCCGCGTCGATCCCGCTCGTGTTCCCGGCCGTCAAACTCGGGCAGCAGTATTACGGAGACGGAAGCTTCCGCACCGCGGCGCCCTTGGCGCCCGCGATTCACATGGGAGCGGACCGCATCTTCACGATCTCGGCCCGTTACCGGCGGTCGGAACTGGAGGCGCGGGCGCCGGACACGACCGGATATCCACCGCCGGCGAGGGTTCTGGGCCTGCTGCTGAACTCGGTCTTTCTCGACACGCTGGACTGGGACGCGGCCGCGCTGCGCCGGATCAACCTCCTCGTCGACCGACTCCCCCGCGAGGTATCCGAGAGCCAGGGTCTGCGCCGCGTCGACCTGCTCATCCTGAGACCCTCCCGGGACATCGGGAAACTGGCCCGCGACTTCGAGATCGAACTTCCTCCCGCGCTGAGGTTTCTCGTGCGAGGCCTGGGGACCCCGGACATCAAGACTGCCGACTTCCTGAGTTATCTCCTGTTCGAGAGCGAGTACATCCGGGCGCTCGTGGAACTGGGAGCCTCCGACGCGGAGGCGAACTGGGGCCGGATCGAGGCGTTCCTCACCTGACTGCGCAACGGACGATCGTCCACTTCGCCGACCTCCACCTCGACTCCCCGTTCGCGTGGTGCGAGGCGACGGGTGACGTCGCTCGGCGGCGGCGCGAGGCGCTGCGCGACACCCTGCTCGCGATCGTGGAACTCGTGCGCTCGACCGACGCGGACGCGCTCTTCTGCGGAGGCGACCTGTACGAGCACGATCGCGTCACGCTCGACACGGCGGACTTCCTGCGGCAGACCTTCGCCTCGCTCGACCCGGTGCCGGTCTACATCGCGCCCGGCAATCACGACTGGTACGGGCCGACGAGCGTCTACGCGACGGGGGGCTGGAGCGGGAACGTCCACATCTTTCGGGATGCGGCGCTGCAGGCGGTCTCCCTCGCGCCCGGCATCACGCTGTGGGGGGCCGCGCACTGCGCTCCCGCCAACACGGACAACTTCCTCGGGGACGGCTTCCGCGTCTCCGGGACGGGGGCGCACGTGGCGCTCTTTCACGGAGCGGAACGGTCGTGGCTCGCGGCACAGGGCGAGGGGAAGGCGCCGCATGCCCCCTTCGAGACCGCCGAAATCCCGGACAGCGGGCTGCATCACGCGTTTCTCGGCCACTATCACCGGCCGGCGGACGGCGCCCATCACACCTATCCGGGCAACCCCGACCCTCTGCAGTTCGGGGAGGAGGGGGAGCGCGGACCCGTCGTGGCGACGATCGACGCGGAGGGCGGGGTCGCGTGCGAGCGCCACGTCGTGGCGGTCACCCCGGTTCATGACCTGCGGCTCGATGTCACGGGCCTCACGAGTCGCCAGCAGATTCGGGACTCGCTGCGCGAGAAGGCGGAGAGCCTCGCGGGACTCGCGCGCCTCACGGTGTGCGGCGACCTGGAGCCGTCGCTCGATCTGCAGGAGGACACGATCCGCGAACAGCTGCTCGAAACGTTCGACGCCGTGCAGATCCGAAAATCCGAACTGCACCTCGCGTACGACCTCGAAGAGATCCGCGGGGAGCCCACGGTGCGCGGACGGTTCGTCGAGGATGTGCTCGGGGCGGAGTTGGCGGACGATGAGAAGCGCCGTGTCCTGCGGATGGGACTCCGGGCGCTCGACGGCCGCGACGACCTCGAGGTGCTGTGATGCGCTTCGAGTCCGTGACGGCCCACCGGTTCGGTCCCTTCCGGGATGAGACGCTGGAACTGGCGCCGGGAATGAACGTCGTCTTCGGCCGCAACGAGGCGGGAAAGTCGTCCTGGCACGCGGCGCTGTACGCCGGGCTCTGCGGCATGCGGCGCGGCAAGGGGGCGATGCGGAAGGAGGAGAAGCGGTTCGCGGCGCGCCACAAGCCGTGGGACGGCGACGAGTGGGAGATCGGAGCCATCGTCGCGCTCGAAGACGGACGGCACGTGGAGTTGCGGCACGATCTCGCGGGAAGGATCGAGAGTTCGGCGGAGGACACGAGCGTCGCGGGACGGGACTACTCGGGCGAGATCCTGTACGACGGGGCGCCGGACGGCTCGCGGTGGCTGGGTCTGAACCGCCGCTCGTTTCTCGCCACCGCCTGTGTGCGTCAGGCGGACATTCTCAAGGTCCGCGACGATCCCGAATCGCTGCAGGAGGACATGCAGCGTGCGGCGGCGACGGCGGGCGTGGACCAGACGGCGGCGGCCGCGCTGCAACGGCTCGAGGAGGTTCTCCGGGAACGCGTCGGATCGACCCGGGCTCCGACGAAGCCGCTCATGACGACCGCACGGCGGGTGGCGGAGGCGCGCGAGGCCCTGGAGACGGCCCGCGAGGCGCACCGCGATTTTCTGGAGCGTCGCGCCGAGGTCGAAACGCTGGAGCAAGCGGCGAGGGAAGCCCGGCGGCGCGTGGAGGCGGTGGAGGCCGCCCTCGCGAAAGTGGAGGCGGAGGCGCTCGCGGAGCGACTGCGCGAGGCGCGGGCGCTGCACGAGGAGTTCCCGGAGGGAGCGCCGCACCCGGTCCCCGAGGGTGGCGGGCTCACGCGGGCGGTCACCGAAGCGCTCACGACATGGCGCAATCTTCCCGCTTCGGTGGATCTGACGGGGCCCTCGGCGGGCGAGATCGGGGAGAGGATCGAGGCGGCAGATGCGGAGCTTGCGGCCGCGCGGGCGGTCGTCGCGGAGGCCGCCGCCACGGAAGCCGAAGCTCGCCTCGCCAGTGCGCGTGAGCTGCAGGCGCTATTTCCGGAGGGCGGCCCCCGGGTTTCCCCGGAGGAGGACGCGCGAACCGGGGAGATCCGTGACGCGCTCCGCGTCTGGGAGTCGCTTTCCGAGGTTGAAGCGCCGGCCAGCCGGAGCTTGGAGGAGCTCGAGGAAGAACTGGCCGAACTCGACGCGAGGCGGCGGGCGCCTGTCGCGGAACGCATGCCCGCGCGAACCGCCGCGTGGCTCGCCTTTTCGGCGGTCGCGGCGGTCGGAGGCCTCGCGCTCGCGCTGCTGGCGCCCGACTCGCGCTCGACGGGACTGATCCTGTTCGTCGTCGGGGCGGGAGGCATCCTGTCACATCGATTCGCGAGAACACGCGCCGACCGTTCGGAGATTTCGCTCGCCCTGGACGTGCGCCACGACAGTCTCCGGCGCGAACTGGAGACCGGACGCTCGGCCCGCGAGCGGTACGAGGCCGAACTTCGGACCCGGTGCGACGCGATCGGCCGCCTTCGTGAATTCGCCGGCCGGGAGGACGCGGCCTCACTGGAACCGGACGCGCTCGCGGAGTCGCTGCGCCGCCGGCTGGAATCCCGGCAGGCCGGAAGAGAGAAGGCCGCGCAACTCGGCTCCCAATGGGACGAGCTTCAGGGGCTGCTGGCCGGCGCATCTTTCGACGCACTTGTCGCCGAGACGGAACGGCTGCGCGACGGGGCCGACGCCCTCACCGCGGACGCGGCCGAAAACCCGCTTGGGGACATGAGGGCCGCAGGCATCACACGGGGCGAATTGGGCGAACTCGAACGGCGGACCGCCGAGCGGCGTCGAAAGTGGAGCGACGAGCGGGCTCGGCGCCTGGCGGCGGAGACGCGGCACGCGCATCGGTCGGAACGCGCCGCCGACGCCGCGATCAAGCTGCGCGAAGCCGGCGCGCGGGTCGGGGTGACCGCCGAAGACCCCGAGGATCTGGCAGCCGCGCTGGAACAATGGCGCGCCGGCCGTGAGCGGGTGCTCGAGGAAGCCGGCGAACGCAGCGAATCATGGGATCGCCTGCAACAACTGCTTGGCGAGCGGACGCTGGAGGATTTCGCGGACGATGTGGAGCACCTGCGTCGCCGGGCCGACCGGCTCGTCGACCGGCTCGGGGCGGACGTCTTCGACGAAGATCGGGCCGGGCGGCCCACCGAGGATACGCTGGAAGACCTGAGGCGGGAGGCGGAGGCGGCGCGCGAGGAGGTGCTGCGCGCAGGCGGCCAGCTCACCGAACGTGAACACCATCTCCCCAGCGTCGCGGACGCGGAGGACGCGCTGGCGGCGGCCGAACGGGAACAGGCGAGGATCGCGCGTCTGAAGGACACGCTGGACTGCACGATCGGATTCCTCGAAGAGGCGCAGGAGCGGGTGCTGCGCGACATCGCGCCCATTCTGACGCAGACGGTGCTCGAGTGGCTGCCCGCGGTGACGGACGGCCGCTACACCGGGTGCCGAATCGACCCGGAAAACCTGCTCGTCCAGGTCAGGACGCCGGGGGGGCGCTGGCGTGCCGCCGAACTGCTCTCCCATGGCACGGCGGAGCAGATCTACCTGCTGCTCAGGTTCGCGCTCTCACGGCATCTCACGCGCGAAGGCGAGACCTGTCCCCTCATCCTCGATGATGTCGTCGGTGCTTCCGACGCGGTGCGGAAACAGGCGGTGCTGCGGACGCTGCGTGCGCTCGCGCGCTCGACCCAAGTCATCCTCTTCACGCACGAGGATGACGTGCGGGACTGGGCAAGGGAGAATCTCACGGGACCCGACGCCCGCCTCATCGAACTCGCCGGGAGGCGGATCGAGAACGCAGGAAACGGTCTGGCTGCCGCTACTTGAAGACCTCGTAGTCCGTAGAGTGGCCCGGGTTCACCTTCGCGGTGGGGTCGATGTGGTGGACCGCGTTGTTCACGGCGATCGCGGCCTCGCCGAAACCGGTCGAGATCAATTCCAGCTTCCCGTCGTAGGTGGCGATGTCCCCCGCCGCATAGACGCCGGGGATGTTCGTGCGCATGCGCGAGTCCACCACGATGCACCTCTTCCGCAACTCGAGCCCCCATTCCGCGATCGGCCCGATGTTCGGCACGAACCCGATCAGGGCGACGATCTCGTCCACTTCGAGGCGCGCCGTCTCCTTCGTCTTCGTGTGTTGGATCGTCGCGGCCTCCACCCGCTCGCCGCCGTGAATCTCCGTAACGGCGTGGAAGGTTCGGAGCCGCAGTTCGCCCCGTTCATGCGCTCCTTCGACCTGGGCGACCGTGCTCTCGTGAGCCCGATAGCGGTCGGACCGGTGGATATGCGTGAGTTCGCCGGCGATGTTCCGCAGCCCCCAGCTCCAGTCGAAGGCGGAGTCGCCCCCGCCGACAAGGAGGACGCGTTTCCCGCGGAACGTCTCAGGGTCCTTCACGTTCGTCGCGAGGCCCCGGTTCAGGAACTCATCCCACCCCGGCACGCGTAGCGTCCGGCTCTTGAAGGCACCCTTCCCCCCCGCAATGACGACGGTGCGCGTGGGCCGCGGCCCTTTGTCCGTGTGAAGATCGAAGCAGCCGTTTCCCGGATTGAGTTCGAGGACGCGCTCCTCGAGGCAGACCTCCGCGTCGAACTGCAGGCCCTGCGTGACGAGTTCCCGCGCCAGATCCTTGGCGAGCACCCGGGGGAAACCGGCGACGTCGAATACATCCTTCTCGGGGTACAGCGCCGTCAGCTGACCCCCGAGTTCGGGAAGCACATCAATGATGCGGGCCGAGACGCCGCGCATGCCGGCGTAGAACGACCCGTACAGGCCGGTCGGACCGCCTCCGATGATGGTGATGTCGACTGTTTCTTTTTCCACACCCAAGCCGTTCAAGCCATCCGGGGATGGTCAGGTCGCGCTTTTCCACTTCCGCCGGAGGCAGTGCGTTCCGTAATCGATGATCGCCCAGGCCGACGTGACGCCGACGAGCAACACGAGTGCGGGAACATACCGAGGGTTGAAAATGAGGGCGAGGAGCGTAAGAAACTGCAGACCGGTGGCGATTTTCCCCGGCCACCGGGGCTTGAAGGGGATGATGATGGAGACAAGCCGGGCGAGGAGATAGCACCCCGCGGTATAGAGGTCCCGGAGGATCAGGATCAGGAACGACACCCCGTCGAGGCCGCCCGCCGCCAGGAAGCCGGAGAGCGCCAGCAGGACAAAGAGCTTGTCACAGAGCGGGTCGAGCAGGAGTCCGACCTGCGAGCGCGTCCCGCTTACCCGGGCGATGAACCCATCGAGGACATCCGTTGCGCCCGCCGTGGCCACGAGCACGGCCATCATTCGGGGGTCCGAGACCACGATGAAGGCGAGGCCGAGCGGTATGCGGCTCAGGGACAGGAGATTCGACAGGGTGAGAAACCCCGGATCGTGTGTCTGTATCTGACTCCTCCGCTTCGACCTGGTCGACGGACCCGCCCCACGCACGGGAAGATGCACGTTCCTGGGGCGGGTCTCCAGTGCCCCGGCGAGCGTCGCCGACGGCTCGCCGAATGCGGCGCGATGCACGAGCGCTACTGTGGAAGCTCGGCGCTGTCGGCTGCCGTATCGCCGCTGTCCGGTCGGGGGTCCAGCATCACCATGTCTTCCACGACCACGTCCACGGTGGGGATCGCGATTCCGTCGCGCTCGAACGATCCGTACTCGAGGTGGCCCTCGACGTAGAGGCGCGAGCCTTTTTGCACGTATTCGCCGACGGTCTCCGCCTGGCGGCGCCAGAATGTGAGCCGGTGCCAATCGGTGCGACGCTGGGTCTCCCCGTTCTTGCGGAACACGCGGTTGGTCGCGAGCGACAGATGGGCGACGGCGGTGCCGGAAGCGGTCTCGCGCACATCGGGGTCGCTGCCGGCGTTTCCGACGAGAATGACCCGGTTCACGGTTCGCGACATGATTTCTCTCCTTTGTGATGCGTGGATGGGCGCCGCTGGGCGCAGCGAGGGACGCAAATCTCCGATCCGAAGCGGAGGCTTCCAACGGCACCTCCTCCACCGCCGCAGGTGGCCGGTCCCGCCTTGACGCCGCAGCGGGAAGAGGGTCTGCTCAGGGATGATCCGGACCGACCTCCCTCCCCACGTTTCGCGCACCCGGGCCCGGCGGGGCCTGATCGTGATTGCCGTCGCCGTCGTCCTTTCCGCGACGATCTCCGTCATCGAACTCATCGTCCGCGCGACGCTCGAGGGCCCGCGAATCACGGCGCTGGCCCATTCGGCGGAGGGGCTCGGGCCGGGCTCAGCGGTCTGGGTAGCCGGGAGGCCGGTGGGGCGGGTGCTGTCGATCTCCTTCCAGCCTCCCGAAGCGAGCGACCGCGATGGGCCGTTCGAGAGCCACGTCGTCATCGGCGCCGTCATCGACCGGGTCGCCGAGCCCATCCTGCGGGCGGATGCCACCGCCGACGTGCGACCGTCGGATCTCGTGGCGCCCGTCGTCCTCTCAGTGAACCCCGGTACGGGCTCCGCTCCCGCCTGGAATTACGCGGACACGCTGCGCGCTTCCGGTCCGCCGATCGAACCGGAGACGGTCATGGAGCTGGCGGATTCGCTGCTGCAAGCGGTGCGCACGCTCGAAGTCGACGCCTCCGAGGCGCGGGACATGCTCGGTTCGGATCAGGGCTCGCTCGCCCGCTTTCGCGAGGATCCGGGCACGCTGGCCGGACTGCAAAGCAGTCTCGAGTTGCTGGAGGAACTGCTTCAGCGAGAGATCCCGCGCTCCTCGCTCGTTCGGCTCGCGACGGACACGCTCGTGAGCGCGGCCGCGCGCCGCGTGCAGGAACGGTTCGCGGCCTGGGAGGCGGCGCCCCAACTCGAGAGCGCCAGCGGCAATGTCGAAACGACGCTCGAAACGCTGGACGCGGTGATGTCGCGACTCTCGGCGATCGCCGAGCGGCTGGAGCGCGGCGAAGGAACCGCTGGCCGGGCTCTGGTGGATGGAGAGATCAGACGTCAACTCGCCGCCTTGCGCTCCGCGGTCGCCGAGTTGGCGGAAGATCTCGGTTACAACCCGTCGCGCTGGCTACGCATCCGCGTCTTCTAGCAGTCCGTGGACTGTCGGTCCGGGCCGGCGGCTCAGATCCTGCGCTTCGGAAGGCCGCCGTGGACGGCGAACTTGAGCAGTTCCGTCTTTCTGCCGCGCTTTCGCCGAATTCCGATGATGACGTGGTCGACGACCTGGTCGCGGTCTTCGATGGAAACCGCCACATCGACGGACCCATCCGCGGCCGTGATCCGCGTCCGCACGGACCGGCCCGGTTCCGCGTCCGCCGTGCGCGCCGGGTTGCGGCACAGCGTGCGGGAGGAGCGGCGTCCGCCGGGCACCGGCCGCGACAGCTTCAACAAACGGAACCAGTCGGGCTGATAGCTTATCCGCCAGAGATTGCCGAGCTGGTCGAGTCCTCTTCCTTCGCGATTGTGTCTGGCCATCCGGCGCTCGAGGTCGCAGTTACGGTTGCGGCGCGGTCGCCTTGACCGTGCCCGGCGGCACCATTATGGTCGGTGGGTCCACCTCGGACCACATCCCCCGGCCGCAAGCAGGACACCTCACGAACCGACCGTGCCGCACGCGGCATGGCTGCAGCCCGGCTCACTCTCTTCCGGAGGAAGGCGATGGACATCGCCGAACTCAAGTCGAAGTCGATCGGCGAACTTCATGACATGGCCGAAGAACTCGACATCCACAACTTCTCGGGCCTTCGAAAACAGGACCTGATCTTTCGGATCGAGCAGAATCTCCTCGATTCCGACATCGTCCTCCGGGGCGAGGGCGTCCTCGAGATTCTGCCGGAGGGCTACGGCTTTCTGCGGAGCCAGGACTGGAACTACCTGTACGGCCCGGACGACATCTACGTCTCCCCGTCGCAGATCAAGCGCTTCGACATGCGGACGGGGGACACCATCCAGGGCCGCGTGCGGCCGCCGAAGGAGGGAGAGCGCTACCTCGCCCTGCTGAAGGTGGAGACGCTGAACGGCGTGGATCCGGACAAGGCGAAGCACCGGATCGCGTTCGACAACCTCCGGCCGCGCTATCCGGAGGAACGGCTCGTCCTCGAGCAGGAAGACGGCGACGTGTCGATGCGGATTCTCGACCTCATCGCGCCGATCGGTAAGGGGCAGCGCAGCCTCATCGTTTCTCCGCCCAAGGCCGGAAAGACGATCCTTCTGCAGAAGATCGCGAACGCGATCGTCGAGAACCAACCGGACGCGAAGGTGATCGTGCTCCTCATCGACGAGCGACCCGAAGAGGTCACGGACATGGAGGAGAATGTTCCGGCCGAGATCATCTCATCCACGTTCGATGAACCGGCGGACCGCCACACGCAGGTCGCGGAGATGGTGATCGAGAAGGCCAAGCGGCTGGTCGAATACCAGCACGATGTCGTGATCCTCCTCGATTCGGTCACGCGCCTCGCGCGCGCCTACAACACGACGGTCCCCCACTCGGGCAAGATCCTGTCCGGCGGCGTGGACGCGAACGCGCTCCACAGGCCCAAGCGCTTCTTTGGCGCGGCGCGAAACATCGAAGAGGGAGGCAGCCTCACGATCATCGCGACGGCCCTGATCGAGACGGGCAGCCGGATGGACGAGGTCATCTTCGAGGAATTCAAG
Organism: Candidatus Palauibacter soopunensis; assembly: GCF_947581735.1. Taxonomy (NCBI): domain Bacteria; kingdom Pseudomonadati; phylum Gemmatimonadota; class Gemmatimonadia; order Candidatus Palauibacterales; family Candidatus Palauibacteraceae; genus Candidatus Palauibacter; species Candidatus Palauibacter soopunensis. Next base: position 98,192 of record NZ_CANPVT010000007.1, on the reverse strand, counting down.
GGCACGGGGAACAGCGAAGTCCTGCTGGACCGCCAGATCTCCGACAAGCGGATCTATCCCGCGATCGACCTCAACCGCTCGAGCACGCGCAAGGAGGAACTCCTCCTGAACGAGGTCGAACTCAACCGGATGTACCTGCTGCGGAACTTCCTCTCCGACATGCCGCCGGCCGAGGCGATTCAGTTCATGATCGAGCGGCTGCAGCGAACGGACACGAACCAGGAGTTCCTCGACTCGATGGCGGGCGGATAGCCGATCCGGCGGCTCACGGGCGTCGGCTCACGGCGTCTCCAGCCAGCGGTCTTCCAGCACCTCCAGCAGCGCCGACTGCGCGGCCTCTCCCACTTTCAGCGTCACGCGGTACGTGCCCGGGGACACGGGCAGCCCGGCCCCGCCCTGACTCTGGAGGCCCGGGTTTGTGCGCAGATCCCAGACCACGCGGTTCAGGCCCGGCTGGCCGGTCCCCTCGAGTTCGCGCACGACTCTCCCCGTGGCGAGTTCCGAGACCTCGATGGACACCTCGGCCGGAGAGCCCAGGTAGTACTGGATCATTGTTCCGGCGGGGGCGCTCTCGCCCGTCCAGTTCTTGTCGCCGGTGACGGAGCGGCTGCGCCGGATATCGTTCTTCCAGAGGACGGCGGGACGCGGGTCGAAGAGGTGTGCATCGCTCGCCAGGACGCTGTCGGTCATCGCCTGGAGGGCCGTGACGTCGTCGAGGACGTAAACGCTGCGGCCGTGTGTCGCGAGCACGAGATCGTTCTCGCGGGGGTGGACGAGCACGTCGTCGATCCGGACCACGGGCAGATCCGGCATGAAATCGTGCCACGTGCCGCCCTCATCGAACGAGACGTGGAAGCCGAACTCCGTGCCGGCGTAGAGGAGACGGGGATTCCGCGGGTCCTGCCGAACCGTGTTCACGTTTCCGAACGAGGGCAGATTCGACGTGATGTCCTCCCACGTCGCGCCGTAGTCGCGCGTCACGTACACGTAGGGGCGCAGGTCGTCGTTCTTGTGCCCGTCGACCGAGACGAACGCGGTCGCCGCGTCGACATGCGAGGCTTCCACGCGGGACACGTAATGCCGCGTCGTACCTCCGGGGAGGTTGCGGCTGACCTCCGTCCAGGTCGCCCCGCCGTCGCGGCTCACCTGGATGTTGCCGTCGTCGGTCCCGGCCCAGAGCAGGCCCGGGACGATGGGGGACTCGGCGATGGACGTCATGCTGCCCCACATCGAGACGCCGTCGTTTCGCGACAGCGTGCACTCCGTTCCACGCTCGAACTGGGAGCAGCGCGGGATGCCGTTGGCCACCCCCATCACGACTTCGACGTCCCGATCCACGTCCTTCGTGAGATCCGGACCCATCGTCCACGTCTCTCCACGGTCGCGCGACGTGAAGAACCGGTTGCCGCCCGCGTGCAGGATGCGCGGGTTGTGGGGGGAGAGGAGGAACGGCGTGTTCCAGTTCCACCGGATCCCGGTGTCGGTCGACGGCACCGGGGCGATGTTGGTGTCCAACGGGTCCTCTTCATCCGGAACCCGGGGCGTGATGGGGCGCGAGACGCCCTCGCGCAGATCCACGCGCCGGAGGCGCCCGTTCTGCGACTCGACGAACACGATCGCCGGGTCCGTCGGGTCCACCTGCGTGTAGAACCCGTCCCCGCCGCCGACCCGGTACCAGTCCTGCGACAGGATCGGCCCCGAGCGCACGGAACTCGGCCCGCACCAGCTTCCGTTGTCCTGAAGACCCGTGCACACGTAGTAGGGGCGTCGCATGTCCACGGAGGCGTGGTAGGGCTGCCCGACGGCCCACGGACGCAGCGATTCCCACGTCTCCCCCTGGTCCCAGCTCACGTCGACCCCCCCATCGTTGCCGATGACGAGGTGGTCGTGGTCGGCCGGATCGATCCAGAACGCGTGCTGGTCGACGTGGCCGTACCCGCTCAGCACCTCCCAGGTGCGGCCGCCGTCGCGCGACTTGGACACCCGCTGATCCACCGTATAGATGAGATCCGGATCCTCCGGGGAGACGCGGATCTGGCTGAAGTACATGGGGCGTCCGTTCTCGTTGCTCCGGAACTCCCATGTGCCGCCCTTGTCCTCCGATCGCCAGACCCCGGACCATTGCGGGTCGGGCGGGAGGGAATCGACTCTCGCAAGCCTGCGCCATTCGTCCTGCTCCTCCTCGGACAGCGGCGACTCGCGGTCCGCGGCCACTTCAATCTGCGCGTAGACGACATCGGGATCGGCGGGCGTCATGGCGAGCGCGATGCGGCCCAGCGTGCCGGCGGGAAGTCCGGCTCCCTCGACGGGCGACCAGCTCTCTCCGCCGTCCCCGGACCGCCAGATTCCGCTTCCCGGCCCGCCGCCGACGAAACAGCACACGGTGCGTCGACGCTGATAGGTGGAGGCGAACAGGACATCGGGATCCGAGGGATCCATGACGAGATCCGTCGCGCCGGTGTCCTCATCCACCGCGAGCACGTGGCGCCAGCTCTCTCCCCCGTCGCTGGACTTGAACACGCCGCGCTCGGCGTTGGGACCGAAGAGATGGCCGACCGCGGCCACCCACACGACGTCCGGATTCGTCGGATGGACGAGGACGCGCGCGATGCTCTGCGTCTCCCGGAGTCCCATGTGCGCGAACGTGGCGCCGCCGTCGGTGCTCTTGTAGACACCGTAACCGAACGACGAACTCTGCCGGTTGTTCGCCTCGCCCGTCCCCACGTAGAGGACATCGGGATCCGAGGGCGCGAGGGCGAGGGCGCCGATGGAGTGCGTCTCATAGCTGTCGAAGATCGACTCGAACGTCGTGCCGTGGTTCGTCGTCTTCCAAAGGCCGCCGGTCGCGAAGCCGACGTAGAAGATCCGCGTGTCCCCGGGGTGGACCGCGAGGTCATCGACGCGGCCGCCCTGCCCCGTCGGGCCGATGGACCGCCACCGGAACCCCTGCAGCAGAGGGTGCCCCGGGGCGTTGATGACGGTCTCCGCGTCTTCATCCGGCGCTCCGTCCTGGGCATGGAGGGGTGCTGTCGGCGCGAGTACCGCCGCAAACAGCGCGAGCGCGATCGTCGAGGGGGTGCATGTGCGCGATGCGTATGGCATGGAATCTTCTCTCGGTACGGACCGGGGTGGCGAACCGGCATTATCCGACAAGCGGTCGGAGTCTGTCAAAGCGGGGGATTCGGCGAGACCGACGGCGACTTGCCCGCGGGACCGCGGAAAAGCATGCTGCGGAGTGCCGCGCGACTGGAGGATCCATGCCGATATACGAGTACCGGTGCCGCGAGTGTTCACACGAGTTCGAACTCCTCGTGCGGGGTTCGATGACGCCCGCGTGCGCTTCGTGCGGGAGTGCCGAGCTGGACCGACTCATCTCCCTCCCACGGGTCCACTCCGATGCCCGCAAGGAACGGTCGCTCGCCGCGGCGAAGAAACGCGACGCGAAGCTCGGGAGCGAACGCACGCGAGCGCAGCGGGAGTACGAACTGAGCCATAACGACTGATCCCTGCGGGCGGGCGCCCCGGGTTCGTTGAACGCGGTGGATCCGTGAGACGGATGGGCGAGGCGGACGGAGAGGATGGGATGACGGAAACCTACGCGCAGGCGCTGGCCGAGCACGGGATCGAGGACGTACAGCCCCTCTACCGACAACTCCTCCTGCGGTTGAAGACGCGAGATGACGAAGCCTACGAGCGTGCCGTCGCACGCTATCGGTCGGACGTGGAAGGCGTGACGGGGGGCGGCGAGGCGCTGGCGGCGTGGCTTTCCTATGGGGCGTGGCTGGCTTCCAGCCTGGAGCCCGGGGGACTCTTCACGATTTCGGAGGAAGGACTCGCGGCGCGCGCGCCGGACCCGTTCCCGGCGGGTGCCATGCTGATCCATCTGCCCGATGCGGCGAACCGCAGGGGCTTCGTGATCGCCATGCCCGCGACCCCGTCCGAAGCGCAGCGCGCCACGGCCGACCTGCTGTGTGAGTAGGGGTCCCGCCGGCCGGGGTCGGCGCGTGATGATGATGACGAGGATGGCTGAGGTGGAAGAGGAGGCACGGCTGTGACGCAAGGCACCCTGCAGCACGAACGCATCGAGCGCCGCGCGCTGGAGCAGGAAATGCGCGAGTCGTTCATCGACTACTCGATGAGCGTCATCGTGCAGCGCGCGCTCCCCGATGCCCGCGACGGCCTGAAGCCGGTTCATCGCCGCATCCTGTACGCGATGCTGGAAGAGGGGATGCGCCCCTCGCGACCGCACAAGAAGAGCGCGACGGTCGTGGGCGACGTGCTGGGCCGGTATCACCCGCATGGGGATGGCGCCGTGTACGACACCATCGTCCGCATGGTCCAGGATTTTTCGCTGCGCTATCCGCTCATCGACGGCCAGGGCAACTTCGGTTCGATCGACGGCGATTCCGCTGCGGCCTACCGCTACACGGAAGTGCGGATGACGCCGGTCGCGATGGATCTCCTCGCCGACATCGAGCGCGACACGGTCGACATGCGGCCCAACTTCGACGGGCGCCTGACCGAACCCGCGGTCCTGCCCTGCCGGCTGCCGCACCTACTGCTGAACGGCAGCGACGGGATCGCGGTCGGCATGGCGACGAAGATCCCGCCGCACAATGCCGGGGAGCTCCTCGCGGCAGTCGACCACCTCGTCGCGAACCCGCATTGCGACAGCGAAGAGCTGCTCGCCCGCCTGCCCGGGCCGGACTTCCCGACGGGCGGATACATCTGGGGCCGGGCCGGCATCGAATCCGCCTACCGTACCGGGCGCGGACGGCTCGACATGCGCGCGAGGGTCCACCTGGAGGAAGGCAGGTTCGGGAAGAGTTCGCTGATCGTCACGGAACTTCCCTATCAGGTGAACAAGACGCGCGTCATCGAGCAGATCACGAAGCTCGTGCGCGCCGGGCGGGCCGACGCGATCACCGACCTCCGCGACGAGTCCGATCGGGACGGGATCCGGCTCGTGATCGAACTCAAGCGCGACGCGAAGCCGAAGAAGGTGCTCGCGACCCTGTTCAAGAAGACGCAGCTCCGCTACACGTTCGGCGTGATCATGCTCGCGCTCGTCGATGGCAAGCCCGAGGAGCTGGATCTGAGAGCGGTGCTCGGCACGTGGATCGACCATCGCCTCTCCGTGATCCGCCGCGGCGCGGCGCACGACCTCGCGAGGGCCCGGGACCGCGCGCACGTCGTCGAGGGGCTCCGGGCGGCGCTCGATGAAATCGATCGCGTCATCGACATCATCCGCGGCTCGAAGACCCCGGCGGACGCGCAGAAGGAACTCCTCGCGGCGTTCGACCTCACGGAGCGGCAGGCGGATGCGATCCTTGCGATGAGGCTCGTCCGGCTGACGGGTCTGGAGCGGGACAAGCTGGCGGAGGAACTGCGGGGGCTGCGGAAGGAGATCACGCGCCTGACCGCGCTGGTGGAGGACGAGGCGTCCCGGCGCGGATTCCTGCGGGAGGAGATCGCGGAACTCGCGCGACGCTACGACGACCCCAGGCGGACGGAGATCCTCGATGGCGACGCGGAGTTCCGGCTGTCGAAGGGTGGCGGCGGCGAGGCGCAGCTGGTGCTGGTGAGCCGCGGCGGGTACGTGAAGGCCCAGCCGGCCGCCACCGGCGGGGGGATGGCGGGCGCCGAAGCGCTGTCCGAGCGCGAAGGCGACTTCGCGCGCCACGCGTTCCTGGCTCGGGGAGCGCATACGCTCCTCGCCATCACGGCCCGCGGCAACGCGCATGCGCTACCCGTGTCGGCGCTGCCGAGGGGCACGCGGAGTTCCCGGGGCCGCCACGTCGAAGAGTTCATCGACCTGGAGCTGGGAGACGAGATCGTCGCGCTGCTCGCGGCCGAGACCTTCGCCGATGACCGATTTCTCGTGATCGCCACGAGACGGGGTCACGTGAAGCGTTCGGCGCTGTCGGAGTATGCGAACGCCCGGAGCGCGGGCATCATCGGTGCCGGCATCGCGCGCGGCGACGAGGTCGTGGCCGCGTTCGTCACCGAAGGGAGCAGTGACCTACTGTTCGCGACGCGGTCGGGCCAGGCGATCCGGTTCCCGGAGTCCGCCACTCGCGTGATGGGCCGGACGGCGCGCGGCGTCAAAGCCATCGATCTCGCACGCGACGATGTCGTCGTCGCCGCGGCGGCGCCGCGCGCGGATTCCGATCTGCTGGTGGCGACCGCCGCCGGGTACGGCAAGCGCATCCCGTTCACGGAATTCAAGGTCCAGGGGCGGGCGGGCAAGGGGTTCACCGTCCTCCCGGAGCGAGAGCGGACCGGCGGACTCGTGGGATTCACAGAAGCGCACGACGCGGACGAGGTCGCCTGGGAACTGTCCGATGGATCCGTAGAGGCGACGCCGGCGGCCAGCGTGATCCGCCGCTCTCCCCGCGAGGCCGGGCGCCCGGCCGTGCGACTGCCGGCCGGCGTTGCGGTCGAGGCTGTGCACCCGATGCACTCGGGACGCCGTGCGCGCACCGGATCTCCTCCCCGCGAGGAAACCGGCGCGCATCCCCTCCGGGGAATACCCTCGGATGGCGAGGATTCGCAGGCCGAGTTCGAGTTCGAAGCGTGAGACTGCTAGGTTCCGGCTCCATTGCAACTCGTCCGGGAGAGTCCATGCGAAGACTCTGTGTGATGTTGGCGATGTCCGCGCTCGTCGCGTGCGGCGGGGCGCAGGAAGACCACGGAGGGACCGCCGCGGCGGCCGCGGCGCCGGATGACACCGCGGCCATGCACGCCGGGCGTCTGGCCGAGAGTCTCGGTGGACGGGAGGCGTGGGATCGAACGCGCTACCTGTCGTTCCGCTGGATCGTAGAACGCGATGACGAGATCGTGGCGGACCGCGAACATTCGTGGGATCGGTACGACGGACGGTATCGCGTCGCCTACGCGGTGGATGGAACGTCCTATCTCCTGCTCTTCAACGTCAACGACGTCGAGCCCCACCCCGAACTCGAGAAGGTGCCGTCCGGACGCGCGTGGGCCGGGGGTGAGGAGCTGGCCGGCGCGGCGCGGGACTCCGCTCTCCGGCGCGGCTACGGCGCCTTCATCAACGACACGTACTGGGCGATCATGCCGTTCAAGTGGGACGACCCGGGCGTTCACCTCGCCTACGAGGGGACGCGCACGCTTTCCGACGGCAAGCCGTACGAAGTGGTTCACCTCAGCTTCGACGAGGGCCTGGGTACCACGGAAGACCAGTACTGGGGGTTCCTCGACGAGTCGGGGCGCATGATGGCGTGGCAGTACCACCTGGGGCGGGCGGAGGGGCCGGGAGAGGTGATCTGGTGGTCCGACTGGCAACCGATCGGTGACATCCAGTTCGCCATGACGCGGCTTCTGGATGGGGGCAACCGCTTCATCTACTTCGAGGATGTGGCCGCGGGTGAGACGGTACCCGATGGACGCTTCGATCCCCCGACGCCTTGACCGAGCACGGATCCGGCTCGACGGCGCCGGACTCGATCTCCTCGAGCAACGAGGAGGGACAGCAGTACCGTAGCGGCGTCTACAAACCACTCGACGAGAGCACGCTCCCGGACGCGCCGGACACGGAGGCCTTTCCCGACCGCGGTCACGGTCCGCCGTTCAAGTTCGTCCGCCGCATGTCGCGAGTGCCCCGCCTCAGGCACATCATCGGCCCCTCCGTCATCGCGCTCGGCATGGGCCTGGGAAGCGGCGAGTTCCTTCTCTGGCCCAACCTCGTGGCGGCCAACGGGTTCTCGATCTGGTGGCTGTTCTGGATCGGAGTCGTGACCCAGTTCGTCGTCATCGGCGAGATCGAACGCTGGACCATCGCCACCGGCGAGTCGACGTTCGCCGGCATGGCGCGGCTCGACCGGCTGGGGTTCTGGCCCTGGCTCTTCCTGGTCGCGACGCTGGCAAGCTTCTTCTGGCCCGGGTGGGCGTCGCAGTCCGCCGAATTCGTGGGTCAGATCGTGGTCCTCGTCGGGGGACCGCAGATCCAGTGGCAACCGATGGCGCTGCTCATGCTCGCCTGCATCTGGTTCGGGCTCGCGGTCTCCCGAATCGTCTACAACGTCCTCGAGCGCTGTGAGATCGCGCTGGTAGCGGGGTTCTTCCCGCTCCTCGCGATCACGCTTCTCGCGGTCGGTTTCGTTCCCTCCCACTTGCTCGAACTGGCGGTCGGCGCCGTCTCGTTCGGGAGCGCCCCGGCCGAACTGTTCACCGGGGATCAGTTTCCGACGCTGATCCTCGCGGTCGCGTATGCGGGCACCGGGGGCACACTGCTCCTCGCACAGTCGCTCTGGCTGCGCGACAAGGGCTTCGGGATGGCGCGGTTCCAGGGACGGATCGCCGGCATCCGCGGACGCAATGAAGACATCAGCACGACCGGGTTCGTCTTCGACACGAGCGACCCGACCCAACTCGGGCGTTTCCGCGGCTGGATGCGGGTCGTCCACCAGGAATTGCTCGTCACCTTCGTTCTCCTGACGCTCCTGAGCGTCGTCATCACGTGCATGCTCGTCGCGGCGACGCTTGGAACGGACAACCCGGCGATCGCGGGCGATCTGACCACCATGGTGACGCTGCAGGGCGAGGCGATCGAGCGCGTCGGCGGGTTGTGGCTCCGAGTCGCGTTCCTGCTCGGAGGATCGTTCGTCATCTTTTCGACCCAGCTTGCGATCCTCGACACCGTCACCCGCATCACGGGCTGCATCTTCTACGAACGCTTCGGATACCGGACGCGTTTCTTCACTCAGAAACGCACGTTTCTCGTGTTTCTCACGATCTTCGTGCTGGCGGCGATGGGGATCATCGCCGCGTCATGGATCGGCGGGGAGGCGCTGGATGTGCTTCAGCCCGATTTCCTGCTCCTCATCGCGGGCCCGTTCACGATGTCCAGCATGTTCCTGTTCACGCTCGTGATCGGCTACATGAACGTGCGCCGGCTGCCCGCCGAGCTGGGGCCTCCGACCTGGAAGCGGTGGAGTCTGCTGTGGGCCGCGATACTGTGGGGATGGTTCACGGCCGAACAGCTGTCACGAACGACGATGCTGGTCGCGGGGGTTGAGCCGCAGTTCCAGGAGTCGCTGGCGCTCCACCCGATCCGCATCGTGTTCTACGCGCTGTGGCTGGCGTCGCTCGTGTGGTTCGCGGCACGCACCCTGCCGGGACGGGCGACGCGCGAGGCGTGAGCGGAAGCGACGATCGCCGTCGCAGGCCGCTTGCTACGTGGTGGGTTCCGGCACCGCCTTCGCCATCTTTCCGGACATCTCCTCGGCGCTCTTCATCTGCGAGAGATCGAGCGTGAAGTCGGGTCGTTCGACGGGCGACAGCTTGTCCAGCAGTTCGCGGACCTCGCGGGGCGCCAGACCGGCCGCCTTGAGATCGTCCTTCGTCGCGATCCCCTCGGCGTGGATCGATTCCGACGCGGCGTCCGCCCGCAGCAGGCTTCGCAGGACGTCGAGTTCCCCCGCGCTCAGGCGCGCCCCCAACACTTCGTAGTCGACCCAGGCCTCGTAACTGAGCGGCGCGACCCGCTGGAGCATGCCGGCCATCACGCGCCCGTACTCCTGGATTTCCCACTGGGCGTGCGCGTCCACCCGCAGCCGGAGAAAGTGCAGGAGGTTGTGCAGGTCGATCTTCCAGTACCACTGCGTATAGGTGGAGAGCGGGAGGTCGATCCGCGCGAGTTCCCGGGCGACGTCTTCGGACAGCAGCCAGCCGTAGGCGTCGGCCGCTTCCGTCCGCAGTTGCTCCCAGCGGTCGATCGCGTTGCGATAGAGGTCACCCGGGGCCGGATCCATCTCGCGGCCCTGGTTGTTCAGGCGGCTCTGATAGGCGAACTGCTCATGGTCCGGTTCGTAGAACAGCAGGGGCAGCAGACTGTAGCGGGCGCTGAGTTCGTTGACGGAAGCGGTGCGGTGCCGGATCCACTGTCGCGCGACGAACATCGGCATGGAGCAGTGAAACTTGAACTCGACCATCTCGCTCGGAGTCGTGTGCGCGTGGCGCCGAAGATAGCGCACGAGACCGCGAGTCTGGCTGACGCGGCGCGTGCCGGCGCCGTAGCTGACGCGCGCCGCCGCCTCCACGTCGGCGTCCGAGCCCATGTAGTCGACGAGCGCGACGAACCCGTGGTCGAGGACGGGGAAATACCCGCCGAGGATCTCCTCGGCCGCAGGGACGGTCGGTCTCCCGGTGGTTTCCATGAGCTACCCGTGCCGCTACAGGGGGGTGTCGTCGGCCAGAATATCAGTTCGTGAGCACGCGGGCGACCGCGCGCCGCCACCCGGAATAGAGCGCTTCGCGCTCCGCCGCGTCCATGGCGGGCCGCCACGCACGGTCGTGTCGCCACAGTGCCGCGACTTCCCGCAGATCCGCGAACACGCCGGCGCCGAGGCCGCCCAGCATTGCCGCCCCCAGCGCGGTGGTCTCCGTCACGGCCGGGCGCCCGATCTCGACGTCGAGGATGTCGGCGAGAAACTGCATCGCCCAGCCGTTGCGCGTGAACCCGCCGTCCACGCGCAGCGTAGCGGGGCGTGGCGCCCCGTCGGCCCGCATCGCGTCGATCAGTTCGCGTGACTGGTAGGCGACCGCCTCCAGCGCCGCCCGCGCGATCTCGGCCCGCCCCGTGTCGCGCGTCATTCCCAGCAGGGCGGCACGGGCTTCCGGGTCCCAGTGGATGCCGCCCAGCCCGACGAAGGCGGGGACGAGCACGACCCCGCCGGTCGAGTCCACTGAACGGGCGAGAGCCTCCGTCTCGGCGGCGTCGGAAATGATGCCCAACCCATCGCGCAGCCACTGGACCGAGGCGCCCGCGACGAAGATGCTGCCCTCGAGCGCGTACGTGCGTTCTCCCCCGAGCTGCCAGGCCACCGTCGTGAGCAGGCCGTGCCGCGAGGCGAGACGATCCGCGCCCGTGTTCAGCAGGGCGAACGCGCCGGTCCCGTAGGTGAACTTCATCCCGCCCGGCTCGAACGCCGCCTGCCCGAACGTCGCCGCCTGCTGGTCGCCGGCCACGCCTCGCAACGGGATGGCGCGGCCGAAGAGGCCGGCGGACGTCTCCCCGAAATCGCCGGCCGAATCGCGCACCTCGGGCAATACGGAGCCGGGCACGCGCAGCAGTTCGAGCAGTTCCGGGTGCCACCGGCCCTCATCGATGTCGTAGAGGAGGGTCCGCGACGCGTTCGACGCATCGGTTGCATGCACGCGCCCTCCGGTGAGACACCACAGCAGCCAGGTGTCGATCGTCCCGAACGCGAGTTCGCCGTTCCCGGCCGCCTCGCGCGCTCTCGGCACATGGTCGAGGATCCACGCCAGCTTCGTTCCGGAGAAGTACGGGTCGAGCCGCAAGCCGGTGCGGCGCTCGATCAACCCTTCGTGCCCCGCCTCGCGAAGATCGGCACACTCCTTCGCCGTCCGCCGGTCCTGCCATACGATCGCCGGGTGAATCGGCCTGCCGCTCGCGCGTTCCCAAACCACCGTCGTCTCGCGCTGGTTCGTGATGCCGACCGCCGCCACGCGGTGCCCGAGCGTCTCGGCGGCGCCGATGACCTCCCGCGTTACGTCAATCGCATCGTCCCGGATGCGCTCGGGATCATGCTCGACCCGGCCCGGCCGCGGATAGCTCTGGGGCAGCTCGCGCTGAGCGCTGGCAACCGCAGTCCCCTCGACATCGAACGCGATGGCGCGGGTGGACGTCGTGCCCTGATCGATCGCGACGACGACGGGGACGGTCATGGGTCCCGGGAGACAAGCCGGACCGGCGCGGCTTCGAGGCTCGCAGTCCTCGACGGATTGAGCACGGCGCGATCCGGTTCATCGAAATGGACGCGGACTCTCCGCATCCAGCGCTGATCCTCGCGGTCGGCGGGGAAGACCAGAGGAATCGCTTCGAGACGTTTGCGATCCAGAACGAGGCCCTTCACCAACGGACCGTTCGGATTCTCCGATGTGATCCGCGCGAACAGGCGCCCGTCTCCGAAAGACCTGAGCGTCGACACGATCTGCGCACCGAGGACCCGCTCAGGTCCGCCGAACGTTTCGACCAGCTCCTGTTGTTCCTTCAGTTCGCGAGCTCGCATTTCCCTGGGCAGGAAGACGATGCCCGCCAGGTCACCGTCGGGGCGATAACTCACCAGCGCAAGCCGGTCGCCGTCGAGGACGTGTATCAGGCCATCGGGCGTCACCGCGACCAGGTCCGTGGGTAACTGGAATGCGCCGTCGTAGTCGACGATCAGGTCGGCTGGGATCGCTCCGAAAGCTGCCTCTCCGGTCGACGTCGGTCGCGACAGGTAGTGATCCGGGAACGCATCGCCGGCGACGAGCAGCCCGAGTTCCGGATGTACGGCGATGTCGCCGGCGTTGCCGCTAAACCGCTGGCTGGCAACGAAATCGCCCTCGAGGGTCAGGTACGTGACTCGCGCGTTCCCCCCGTCGAGGACCAGAACCCGATCGTCCGCCCGGACCAGGCGACTCGGGAACTTGTATTCCCCGGGCCCCTCTCCCTCCGCCCCCAGGATCCGGACCGGATCGAGATTCCGGTCGAGGAGCACGATACGCGGGTCGAGCCCGTCGGCGACAAAATAGGCCGTCGGTGTGGCAAGCACGCCCATGATCGAACCGAAGCTCACGCGTTCGTCCAGTTGATCGAGGCGGGCGTCGGACGATCCGATCTCGTAGACCTGGCCGGTGCTCTCGCTGAAATGCACCCGGCCATCGTCGCCGGCCTCCGGAGCGCCTCCGCAACCCGCGGGACCGAGGGCGCCCGCCAGGCCCAGCGCGACGGTGCGCGAGACGATCCCCGGCCACCGAGCGAAACTCGGTGGCCGGGGACGGTTCGCAGTCGAAACCTCAGCCTGCGCGGGATGCGGGCTCAAGCCGCTGATTCCCCGGATGCGGCTCACTGGAAGCTCCACTCCACGTATTCGTCGCATCGGACGTACATCGGTGAGCGGCCATCCATATCATACGCACCGACGTTGAAGGTTGCGGTGATCCCGACGCTCAGACCGAACGCGGCGCCGATCGAGATCGTCACGCTCTGGAAGCCGATCAGTTCTCCGCTCGCCGGATTGCCCGGGCCTCCCGAGATGTACTCCGCGCACTCGCTCTGCGCCGCGGCCACCGATGGCTGCGCCAGCGAGACCGCCAACGCCCCCGCGAAGGCCCATGCCACGGCGAGCGGCCACGTCGCCCTGCGGTTTCTCCTCGTCCTCGTCATCATCCACCTCCCCTGATTGATCCCGGAGGGCGACGCCCTGCCGCCCTCTCCGACACAAGGATCGGGGCGGGCATCAACGGGCTATCAACCCGCGCGAGCCGGCAGTGGGCGGCGGGTCGGGAGGAGACTCAGACGTCCAGATTGCGTACATAGCGGGCGTTGCTCTCGATGAACTCGCGGCGCGGCTCGACGTTCTCGCCCATGAGCGTGTCGAACAGTCGATCCGCCTCCGCGGCTTCGTCGATCCTCACCTGGAGCAGCGTGCGCTTCTCCGGGTTCATCGTGGTCTGCCACAGCTGATCGGCGTTCATCTCGCCCAGCCCCTTGTACCGCTGCAGCGAGGCGCTCCCCCTGCCGTTGTCGAGTCTCGCCTGCGCGGCGACGCGCTCCGACTCGTCGTAGCAGTAGAACTCCGTCTTCCCCTTCCACACGCGATACAGCGGCGGCTGCGCAATGTAGATGTATCCCGCGTTGATGAGTTCCTTCATCTGCCGGAAGAAGAAGGTCAGGAGCAGCGTCCGGATATGGGCGCCGTCCACGTCGGCGTCCGTCATGATCACGACCTTCCGGTACCGGGCCTGCGACAGATCGAACTCGTCTCCGATCCCGGTCCCGATGGCCGTGATCATGGCGCGGATCTCCTCGTTGGAGAGGATCCGGTCGATCCGCGCCTTCTCCACGTTGAGGATCTTGCCGCGCAGGGGGAGGATGGCCTGGTAGTTGCGGTCGCGCCCCATCTTCGCGCTCCCGCCCGCGCTGTCTCCCTCCACCAGGTAGAGTTCCGCGATCTCCGGGTCTGTGATCGAGCAGTCCGCCAGCTTTCCCGGCAGGATGCCGGTCTCGAGCGCCGACTTCTTTCGCGTCAGGTCACGCGCCTTTCGCGCCGCCTCCCGCGCCCGCGAGGCCTGGATCGCCTTGTCGATAATCTGTCGGGATGGGCCCGGGTTCTCCTCCAGCCATGTCCCCAGCCGGTCGTTGACGAGGCTCTCGACGATGCCGCGCACCTCGCTGTTCCCCAGCTTCGTCTTGGTCTGCCCCTCGAACTGGGGCTCCATGACCTTCACGGAGAGCACGGCGACGAGTCCTTCGCGCACATCGTCTCCGCTCAGGGTGGGGTCGGCCTTCTTGAGGATGTTGTTCCGCTGCGCGTAGTTGTTGATGGTTCGCGTGAGGGCGCCCTTGAAGCCCGACAGGTGCGTCCCACCTTCGTGCGTGTTGATGTTGTTCACGAAGGTGAACGTGTTCTCGCTGTAGGCGTCCGTGTACTGCATCGCGAGTTCGAACTCGGTGTCGTCCTGCGCGCCCGAGACGGAGATCACGTCCTGGTGAAGCGGCGTCTTGTTGCCCAGGAGATATTCGACGAACTGCGCGATCCCCCCCTCGAAGTGGAAGTCGCGGCGCAGATCCTCCCGCCGCTCATCGACGATCGCAATCCGTACGCCCCGGTTCAGGTAGGCGAGTTCCCGGAGCCGGCTGGCGAGCGTCTCGAAGCTGTATTCGAGCGGGTCCCCGAGTCCCTCGAAAATCTCGGGGTCGGGCCGGAAGGTGACCGTGGTTCCGGTGTCCTTCGTCTTCCCCCCCTTCCTGAGCTTCCCCTGGCTGACCCCGCGCTCGTAGCGCTGCGTCCACTCGTGGCCGTCGCGACGAACCTCGACCTCCAGCCACTCGGAGAGCGCATTCACGACGGAAACGCCCACGCCGTGCAGCCCGCCCGACACCTTGTAGCTCGACTTGTCGAATTTTCCGCCCGCGTGGAGCGTCGTGAGGGCGAGTTCGACCCCCGGCACCTTCTCGGTCGGGTGAAGGTCCACGGGGATGCCGCGCCCGTCGTCCACGACCCGAATCGACTGATCCGTCCCGATCGTGACCTCGATCCCGGAGCAATGTTCCGCCATCGCCTCGTCGATCGAGTTGTCCACGACCTCGTAGACGAGGTGGTGCAACCCTCGCCCCGAGGTGGACCCGATGTACATGCCCGGGCGCTTCCGCACGGCCTCGAGTCCCTTGAGGACATGAATCTGCCGCGCGGTATAGTCGGAATTGCCCTTGTTATCTCCCACGGGCTTTCCGCCCGCCGTCGACTTCGCCATCAACCCCTCCCCTTCTCGGTTCGGCCGGTGCGCGCCGCGGTCGGCGACGATTCCCCGGACTGCACGAACACGATTCGTTCGAGCCGGCCGCGGGTGCGATCCCGGTTCAGGCGGCTCAGCAACTTTCGCCTCATCATGTTCAGTTCCGTCATCCAGGCCGCGCCGGCCACTTCGATGAACACCGTCCCGCCCTTGATTCCGCCAACTCTCGTTACGCGCGCGATGTGCGGACCTACGACCCGCTCCCACCGCGCCGCCGTGGCGCTGCGCTCCACCCGCTCGCGGATCCCCATGCGATCGAGCAACTCCGCGAGCACGCCCCCGACGGGTTCGGGATACCGCTCGCCCGCTCTCGCGTCCCCGCGTCGCGTCGTTCCGCGAGGCACTGCCTCGGAGGCCGCGCCGTTCATGCGATGATCCGTCCGTTGCTAAGGCGCCAGCGCGCGAGCTTTCCGCCCATCAGCCCCACGTCACCGGGCTTGGGGGCGGTGAGAATCACCTGCCCGCCCCGCTCCGACTCGAAGAGGCGAAACAGCCGGTCCGAGCGTCCGTCGTCGAGTTCCGCGAACACGTCGTCGAGCAGATAAAGCGGCTCACGGCCGAGCCGTTCCCGGAGCCGGTCCGCCTCGAGCAGGCGCAGCGCGAGCGCGGCCGTGCGCTGCTGTCCGCTCGACCCGTAGCTCCGGAGGTCGCGAGGTCCTTCCGGCGCCTCGACCTCGAACCTGATCTCGTCGCGGTGCGGGCCCACTACGGTCATGCCCTGGCGACGCTCACGTTCTCCGGTCCTCTCCAGGGCGTGCCGAAAGCGGTCCTCCCAGGAACCGGCGCCCTCCGGACCCTCCATTCCGTCGTCCGATGCGATCGACGCCGAATACCGAAGCCCCGCCCCGTCTCCTCCCGAGATCCGCGCGTAGAAATCGGCGTATCGCTCCGCTCCCTCCATCACCCAGGTCGCCCGCCTGTCCGTGAGAATTCCACCCGCCTCGATCAACCCTTCCGTCCAAGCTTCGATCTCGTCGTTCGACCCGCCGCGCCGAAGCGCTTCGTTCCGTTGCGACAGAAGACCCCGATAGCGCTGCAGCGCCGGGAGGTAGCCCGGCACGCCCACCGAAAGCGCAACGTCGAGGAAGCGCCGCCGCAGCGTCGGCCCTCCACGCACGATCTCGGCGTCGTCGAGGCGAAACGCCGCGACCCCTACCGAGCCGATCCCGGCCGAAACCCGCTCCACTTCGAGCGCGTCGATCTCCACCTTCTTGATCCGTTGCGACCGGTCGTACGCCGCCGCCACGGACATCCCCCCTTCGACCTCACCCTCCACCCGGAACACCGTCTGTCCGAACCGCACGAGTGCGCGGTCCCGCACGCCTCGAAAGGACCGAAAAACCTCGAGGTAGTAGATCGCCTCGAGGAGGTTCGTCTTACCCGATCCATTGGGCCCGATGATCGCGACGCCGGCCTCGGGGAACTCGCATTCGAGCCGTTCGAAGTTGCGGTAGTCGCGAAGGATCAGGCGCCTGAGAAAAGGCGCGGAGGACGCCTCAGGCTGGCGGATAGACGGTGCCTCCGGTGTCTTCGTCACAGGCTTTGAAAATACGGCGAAAACCCTTGTATCGCAAGGAAATTTGCGCGTTGGAGACGTCGTCCCGCAGGCGCCGCCGGGCGGTTGCCGGGGAGCCTCCGGGCAGGCAGCTTCGAAGGCGTTCATGACACCCTTCGGACATCGCGGCGCCAGCCGCCGGATCGCGCGTACTGGAGTTCCTCGAGGGGGCCTCGCCCCCCTCCGGGTTGCGTGGCTTTTTCTGCCTCTCCCGCTCGCCGCGCAGGATCCCGCGTCGGCGCCGAACCCGGACCGCGCCGGCCCCGGACCGGCGGGCGGGGAGACGAGTCAGACCTGGAACCGCGTTGGACTCGGTGCCGGCGTCCTCGGCGGAGCCCTTCTTCTCGACCAGAGCATCCGCGATCTGGCGCTTGATCACCAGGGGGCGTTCGGTCGTGACCTGGCCGAGGGCGGCCACACGTACGGTGACTGGAAGCGGACGGCGCCCCTTATCGCCGGGGGCGGAATTCTGCTTGGAGTTGCGTTCGACGGGGAACGGGGTGTCCGGCGGGCGACGTCGGCCTTCTTCGGAGTCTTCGCCGGCTCGATGTCGAACACCGTCGTCAACTGGACGCTGGGGCGAAGCCGCCCGCGAGATGAGAGGGGCGTCCTGCACTTCGATCCGTTCCGGGGCAACGCATCTCTCGGGTCCGGCCACACGGCCTACGCCTTCGCCATCGCCGCGGCCGTCGATGAAGTGACCGATGGCGGGTGGGCCATCCCGTTCTACGTGGCCGCCGCGGGTACGGGACTCGCCCGGATCTACGGAGACCGGCATTGGCTGTCCGATGTGGTCGTTGGCGGCTTCATCGGCTGGTGGGTCGGGGGCCGGGCAACGGCAGCGGCCGCGGACTGGCTCAGAGTCGAGGCCTCTTCGGCCTCGTCCGGACGGTCTCCGCCCGCCCGCGTCCGGATCCGGCCGCTGATTGCCGGTGACGCGCTGGGCGTTCAGTTCCGCTTCCCGGGCTAGACCCGAGGCGCCGACGATTCGCGCGCCCTACCTTGGATCGCGGTGAGTTGCCCCCGCCGCACTACGTGGCGGACCCGGGAAGGCGCACAAGAAGGAGCAAAGCAATGGTTCATGTGCCAAGCCTCTGGTTGCCGATCCTGCTGGCCGCGGGACTCGTGTTCGCCGGGAGTTCCGTCATCCACATGTTCCTCGGATATCACCGGAAGGACTTCGGGAAGGCGCCCGACGAGGACGGGGTGATGGACGCGCTGCGGGGGATCCCGGCCGGGGACTACTCCTTCCCCCATCCGACCGGCAAGGAAGACCTGAAGGACGAGACCTTCCGGGAGAAGGCGGCGCGCGGACCGACCGGGTTCATGACCGTGCTGCCGGCGGGCGACCCGTTCAACATGGGCCCCCAGCTCGCGCAGTGGTTCGTCTACTGCCTCGTCGTGAGCGCGTTCGCGGGATACGTGACCGGCCTCACGCTCGGCCCGGGCACCGGCTACATGGAGGTCTTCCGCATGTCCTCCACGGTCGCCTTCGGCGGATACGGGCTCGCCCACCTGCAGCGTTCGATCTGGTACTCCCAGTCGTGGGGGACGACGGGCCGCAACGTGTTCGACGCCCTCGTCTACGGGCTGCTGACGGGCGGCGCCTTCGGCTGGCTCTGGCCGGCCTGATCCGGACTACAGCACGAAGCTGGACACGACGGGCTCGTCGCCGCTGTAGTCGTAGAAGCCCTTTCCGGTCTTCCGGCCGTGGTATCCGGCCAGGTACATGCGGCGCAGGAGAGGGGGAGAGGCGAAGCGCGCCTCCTTGTACTCGTCGTACATGATCCCCGTGATGTGGTACAGCGTGTCGAGCCCCACGAAATCGCCCAGCGTGAACGGGCCCATCGGGTACCCGCAGCCCAGGCGCAGCCCCTTGTCGATGTCGGGAATCGACGCGACCCCGGCCTCGTACGCGCGGATCGCGTCGAGCATGTAGGGAACGAGCAGCCGGTTCACCACGAAACCGGTGTTGTCGCCGCAGGCGATCGGGCTCTTCCCGAGCGATTCGGCGAACGCGAAAGCGGCCTCGAACGTTTCATCCGCCGTCTGCCCGCAGCGGACGACCTCCACCAGCGGCATGACCGGCACGGGGCTGAAGAAGTGGAGGCCGACGAAGCGCTCCGGGCGATCCGTCTCGGCGGCGAGTTCGGTGATGGACAGGCTCGATGTGTTGGAAGCGAAGATCGTCTCTCCCGCGCACAGTCCGCCAAGCTCTCCGAACAGCGCGTGTTTCGCCCCGAGGTTCTCGGTGATCGCCTCGATGACGAGGTCGCACGCCGCCAGGGCTCCCAGTTCGAGCGTCGGGTGAAGACGGGCCATCGTCGCGTCCCCGTCCGCCGCGTCGAGTTTCTCCTTTTGTACGGCGCGGTCGAGGCTCTTCCGGATCCCGGCCATCCCCCGGTCGAGGAATCCCTGTTCCACCTCCCGCACGATCGTCTCATAACCGGCCGACGCGCTGACCTGCGCGATCCCGCTCCCCATCAGTCCCGCTCCGACCACCCCGACCTTCCGAATCTCAGTCAATGTCCACTCCCTCTATGTCTTCAGGTATCGGTTTCGGCTGTGTGACAGCCTCGTGAAGCACACACTCCTCAGCGCAGGAGTTTCCGGTGCCAGGGTTCCTCCGCGCTGCGAAGATTCTCGCCGCGTTCGAGTCGGTCGAGCAGACCCTGAAGCGCGAGTTCCATCCGTTGCCTGACCTTCCGCATGTCGGCCCGCGCGGAAACCGTCGCGATGGCCGTGAAGCCCGAGAAGATGGCGAGTCCTCCCAGGAGCGGCAGGACGCCGCCCCCCGTCGCCATGAACAGGCCGAAGCCGCCGGCCGCTCCGCCCAGCCCCATTCCCCCGAACCAGCCGCCGAGCCGTTCCGCTCTCATGTTGCCGATGTCCGCCGTCAGCGTGACGAGCGACCACCCGCTCTCCAGGGCCTCCACGCTGACCTGGAGGTTTCGAGCCTTCGCCAGGGTATACCGCCGCCCGCCGACATCCATGGCGCGCCGCATCTGGTTGACGACCCCCGTCCCCGGCTCCCAGAGCGATCCGCCGGATCGCGACCGTACCTGTCGGAGAAGTTCTTCTTCGCGCAGGTACGATTCGAGATTCGCTTCCACATCCGCCGGACTTCCGGGTACGACCCGGCTCGTGCTCACGATCGCGGGACCGACGATCCGGCGCGCGAGCCCCTCGTCAGAGGGTGCGTCGGGGATCAGGGAGGCCGCCTCGATCTCGGCCAGCGCCTGCCGGACGTACCGCTCCTCGAGCCCGACTTCCGCTCCGATCTGGACGACCTCGCCCGCCCCGAGCTCCCCGCCGATCGAGGTGGAGCTGCGGAACTGGAGATCCGATGCCCGCCGGATCACGCGTTCGAGTTGCTCCTGCGTGACCGTCTGGGGAAGCGACGACCGGCGTTGCGGTGGACCGGACCCGCCGGAACCGTCGCGACTGTCGTCAGCCGGCGGCATCGCGCTCCCTCGTCACCGCTTCCGCTTCGCCCGCCCCTTCCGATACATCCTCCGCCGCCTCCGCGCGGGGCAACTGCGGCGCTCCTTCCGAGCCTTCGAGCGCGCGTTCGTCGACCGGAGCCGGGGCCGCGGCCGCTTCGTCCGCCGCCGTCGCGAATCCCTTGAACAGACCCGCCATCGGCCCGAGCTCGACCGGCAGCGGGAAGAGCGTCGTCGAATTGTTCTCCGCCGCGATCTCCGTCGCCGTCTGCAGGAAACGCAGTTGAAGCGAGGCCGGGTATTCGCTCAGCTGGCGCGCCGCGTCCCTCAGGTTCGACGCCGCCTGCAGTTCGCCCTGCGCGTTGATCACCTTCGCGCGGCGCTCGCGTTCCGCCTCCGCCTGCCGCGCGATCGCGCGCTTCATCTCGTTCGGCAGGTCCACGTCCTTCACCTCGACGCCCGTGACATCGATCCCCCAGGCGTCCGTCCCCTGGTCGATGATGTCACGCAGGATCTGGTTGAACTTCTCCCGCTCCGCGAGAACCTCGTCCAGCTCCGCCTGCCCGATGACCGAGCGCAGTGTGGTCTGGGCAAGCTGCGACGTGGCGAAGAGAAAGTCCTCGATCTCGAGGATGGCGCGTCGCGGGTTCGCGACCCGGAAATAGAGGACCGCGTTGACCTTCACCGACACATTGTCCCGCGTGATGACATCCTGCGGCGGGATGTCCATGGCGATGATCCGCAGGCTCACCCGCTCCATGCGCTCGACCCCGAACGGGACGAGGAAAATGAGCCCTGGCCCGCGGGTCGGGCGTGCGCGGCCGAGCCGGAAGACGACGGCCCGTTCGTATTCCTTCAGGATGCGGAGACTCGTGGCCAGCGCCAGCGCGCCCGCCCCGGCGAGGATGAAGAATAGAGGATCCATGTTCGCTCCCTCCGACTGATCGCGGCGCCGGGCCCGGCAGCCTGCCGGCTCTCTGCGCTAGGCGTCGACCTCCACGATGACGGCGGCGCCCTGTCCGCCGCCAATGCACGCCGCGCCCAGACCCAGTCCGCCGCCCCGGCGCCGCAGTTCGTGCAGAAGATGCCCCGTGATCCGCGCTCCCGTCATGCCGAGCGGGTGGCTCAGCGCGATCGCCCCACCGTCCACGTTCACCTTGTCGCGGTCGAGACCGAGTTCGCGCTCGACCGCCAGGTACTGCGGAGCGAAGGCCTCGTTCACTTCGACGAGATCGATGTCGTCGAGGGTGAGGCCGGCCTTCTCGAGGGCGGCGCGCGAGGCGGGCGCGGGCCCGATGCCCATGATGTGGGGTGGCACGCCCGCCACGGCGTAGGACACGAGGCGGCCGGCCGGCTCGAGGCCGTGCGCGGCGGCATAGTCCCTGCCCGCGAGCACGAGCGCCGCAGCCCCATCCCCGATCCCGCTCGCGTTGCCGGCCGTGACGAGGCCATCCTGCTTGAAATACGGGCGAAGCTTCGCGAGCCCCTCGACGGTCGTGTCGGGCCGAAGGTGCTCATCGCGCTCGAAGGACGTTTCCCTCCCCTTCCTCCCCACCATCATCGGCACGACCTCGTCCTCGTAGCGGCCGCCCTCCCAGGCCTCCGCCGCCAATTGCTGGCTGCGTACCGCCACCTCGTCGGCCTCCGAGCGCGAGATCCCGTATTCCTCCGCGAGATTCTCCGCCGTCTGGGCCATCGAAAAGCCGCAGTAGGGATCGGTGAGGGCCTCCCACAGCGAATCCTCGAACTTTGGCGCCGGGCCCAGCCGCAGACCCCAGCGGGCCCCGCGGACGATATGCGGCGCCTGACTCATGGACTCGGCTCCGCCCACGAGACAGACGTCGCTCTCCCCCAGTTCGATCTCCTGTGAGCCATCGATCACGGCCTGAAAGCCCGAGCCGCACAGGCGGTTCACGGTGACGGCCGGGGTCTCGATCGGGAGCCCCGCCCGCAGTCCCACGTGCCGCGCGAGATAGATCGCGTCGGCGGACGTCTGCATCACATTCCCCATCACCACATGCCCGAAATCGCCGGGTTCGGCGCCGGAGCGCTCGATCGCCGCTTCCGAAGCGACGACGCCGAGGTCCACCGCCGAATAATCCTTCAGGCTGCCGCCGAACGCGCCCATGGCGGTCCGGGCCGCCGAGAGAAATACCGTCCCGTTACCGTTTCCGTCGCTCATTGTCGCAGTGTCCTTCCATCTCTTGCCGGCCGTCCGACCGGATCCATGAAACCTAGCCTAGTTTAGCGTGGCGGATCAGGCCTCGCCCACCCGTTCCGCGAGCCAGCTTCCGACCTCGGACGTCGTCGCGCTTCCGCCGATGTCCGGCGTCCGCACTCCGCAAGCCAGCGCCGCATCCACGGCCCCCTCGACCGCGTCGGCCGCGTCGGCCGCCCCGTGATCCCTCAGGAGAAGCGCGGCGCTGAGCACCGCGGCCATCGGATTCGCCCGCCCCATCCCGACGATGTCCGGCGCACTGCCGTGCACGGGTTCGTACAATCCGTGCACGCCCGGGTTCACGTTGGCGGAGGGCGCCAGCCCCGGCCCACCCACGATCTCCGCGCCCAGGTCGGAGAGAATGTCGCCGAGCAGGTTCGACGTGACGATGACGCCGAACCGCTCCGGCACCCGGATCATCTCCATCGCGAGCGCGTCCACGTAGCGCATCTCTGACTCCACCCGCGGATATCCGGCCGCGACCTCCGCGAACACGCGGCGCCAGAGCCCGAACATGTGCGGCACCGCGTTCGCCTTGTCCGCGAGCGTGACGCGCAACCCCCGGGGGGCCGCGTGCTCGAACGCCCGCCGCACGATGCGCTCGACCGCGAACCGGCTCGCGACCGACTCCGAAACCGCGACCTCATCCGGCGTGCCTTCGCGCTCGACCCGGCCGATGCCGACATACAGACCTTCCGTATTCTCCCGGAAGATCTCGAAGTCGATGGACACCGAATCCGCGGACCTCAGCGGTGACAACTCCGGCGCGCGCAGCCGGAGCGGCCGGCGATTGAGGAACAGGTCCAGCCGCACCCGCAGTCCGAGGAGGAGGTCGCGCGCGTGACGCCCGTCGGGCACGCGCGGATCGCCCACGGCGCCGAAGAGAATCGCGTCGAAGTCATCCCTCAGAGACTCGAAGGTCGGCTGCGACAGCGTCTCTCCGGTGGCGAGATAGTGGTCCGCGCCGTGCGGAAAGTGCGTCAGGTCAATATCGGACAGGCCCCTGGCCGCCGCGGCCCGGAGCACTCGACACGCCTCGCGGATGACTTCGGGACCGATCCCGTCGCCACCAATGACGGCGATGCGCAGCGGAGCCTGCGACACCGATCGCGGCTAGCGTTCGATTTCGAGCGCGCCGACCCGGGCGGAGTCCTCCAGGAAGGCCCGCGCCGTCTGCCAGGACACGGCGATGCCCGTCAGCGCCTGGAGCCGCATCGCTTCGTTGCGCATGAAGTCCGCGAGGGAGCTGCCGGGCTCCTCGGACCCGTTGCGCATGGCCCGCACGATCCCATCCCAGTCTCCCTCGTACACCACGCCGTTCGGGGCACGCACGCGGTGCACCTCCACGGCCGACGCGTCGGGCGGACGACCGAACAGATCGAGCTGGCCCGTGCCCGGTCCGGCCGTCAACCCGTTCGCCCGGGCTTCGACCTCGGCCAGCAGGCGTTCCTCCGGACTCGGTTCCGGCGCCAGTTCCTCCAGCGCCAGCAGGTAGGGCCGCAGCTCCCCGGCGTCGGACGGAAGGTCTTCGAGTCGCCGCTTGAGATCGACGACCCGCCACGCGACGATCGGATCAGCCAGGTCCGTCACCGGGATCGTCGCAAGTTGCGCGAGCGCCCCCTGAAAATCGCCGCGTTCGTAGAGCACGTTGCCGTAGAGCGCGCGAGCCTCCGCGAAACGGGGATCGAGGCGCACCGCCTCGCGGCTCCAGAACAGCGCCCCCTCGGTGTCGCCGTCCCGGTAGAAGGTGAAGGCGAGATCCAGCGCGGCATCGGGGCTCTCGCGGTCGGCGGCGAGGGCGAGCCGGAAGAATCGCTCCGCCCGGCGCAGGAGACCCTCGCGCAGCAGGCTGCGCCCCACGCAGAGCATGAGTTCCACGTCCCGATCGTACCCCAGTGTGATGAGGCCTTCGAAGATCTGGAAGGCCGCCGCGCGTTCCCCCAGCTTCAGCAGGACATCTCCCAGCCCGGCCAGCGCTTCTTCGTGTTCCGGATCGATCCCGAGAACTCCGTCGAAGGCCGCGCGCGCCCAGGCATATTCCTCTCGGGCGAGACGCGTATACCCGAGCGAGACGAGGAGTTCGACCGAGTCGGGATAACGGGTGAGGGCCTCCTTGAGGAGGCCAAGCGCCTGATCGAAGTCGCCGGCTTCGTACAGCCGTTGCGCTTCGGCGTCGAACTGCTCGTAGTTCCAGGAGTCGGAGAGGTTCAAGTCCGGAACCTCAAGTCAGGAACCCTTCCGACCATGTTCGGCGAGCCAGAGCGGAGCCTTTCGTTGAAGGACGCTGTTCCAACTTCGGTTGCGATGCCCACGCCAGCAAGTTCGGGGCCCGGATGCGTTCACGATTCGAGTGCTTCGCACAATCTCCCCACGGTCTTCTCGTCCACGCCGAGCAGGGTGAGCCGCGTGATCCGTCGTTCGACCAGCTCCGCGACCTCCAGCCACGCATCTCCCAGCGGGACCCGGTCCCCCGGCTCCGGGATCCGGCCCAGCGTGCCGATCACGTAGCCGGCCACGGTATCGTATTCCTCGTCTTCGTCGAGATCATCGAGGTCCAGAGCCGCGAGCAGATCCGTGAACGAGACGCCCCCATCGAGTCCGACCGACCCGTCGGGACCGATCTCCAGCCCCGCCTCC
The DNA here is from genome assembly GCF_947581735.1 of Candidatus Palauibacter soopunensis. Classification (NCBI taxonomy): domain Bacteria; kingdom Pseudomonadati; phylum Gemmatimonadota; class Gemmatimonadia; order Candidatus Palauibacterales; family Candidatus Palauibacteraceae; genus Candidatus Palauibacter; species Candidatus Palauibacter soopunensis. Next base: position 73,009 of record NZ_CANPVT010000007.1, on the reverse strand, counting down.
GCCTCGTCGTGCTCGTCGTAGATTTCGCCGACGATCTCCTCGAGAAGGTCCTCCAGCGTGGCGATGCCGTCCGTGCCGCCGAACTCGTCGACGACGACGGCCATGTGCGTCTTCCGGGCCCGCATTTCCGCGAGCAGGTCGTCGACCGCCTTCGACTCGGGGACGAAGAGCGCCTCGCGCATCACGTCCCGCGCCACGAGTCCCGTCGGACGCTCCGCGAGGACTTCCGCCAGCAGATCCTTCACGACGATGATGCCGACGATGTCGTCCAGCGAATCGTCCGTGACGGGGAGACGCGAATGTCCCGACGCCGCCGCGACCTGCAGGATGACCTTGGCCGGATCCCCGGCCCCGACGGCGACGATGTCGGGGCGGGGCGTCATCACCTCCCGGACGACGGTATGGGTGAGATCGAACACGCCTTCGATCATCGCCTGTTCGTCCTTCTCCACCATTCCTTCGCGCCGACTCTGTCGAACGAGCACCTCGATCTCGTCCGGACTGTGGGCATGTTCGACGCCGTGCGTGTCGCCGACGGGGGCGCGGATCATCCGCAGGAACAACCGGGCCGAGCCGTCGAGCAGCCAGATCGCCGGCGTCGCGACGCGGTTGAAGGCGAGGAGAGGACCGGCGAGGTAACGGCTCACCGTCTCCGGGCGCAGGAGCGCGACGGTCTTCGGCGCGAGTTCGCCGAGTACGATGTGAAGGTAGGTGATGAGGATGAAGGCGACGACGATCGCCGTCGTGTGGAGCGCCGCTGCCCCCGCGGCGAAGCCCAGCGCGCCGAACAGAGGCTCGATCGACCGCGCGAGCGCCGGCTCGCCGATCCAGCCCAGGCCGAGCGACGCGATGGTGATCCCGAGCTGTGTACCCGAGATGGCGCGGTCGAGATCGTCCTGCGCCCGGCGGACGACGCGGGCCAGACGATCGCCGGCACCGGCCAGTTCGTCAATGCGGGTGCGTCGCGCGCTGACGAGCGCAAACTCCGCCGCAACGAAGAAGGCGTTCGCCGCTACGAGCGCGAGGACCGCGCCGAGCCTCAGAGCGAGTCCGAGGTCCATTCGGCGGTCCGACTAGCGGATGGTGTGGCTCCCGGTCTGTCCGGGGGCGGGGGTTCGTTCAGGCTACGTTACCTCGTTACCACGCCGGTGGTCCTGGATCGGGCTAAACCGGGGCTTCCTGCTTGGACTGCTGAGCCGCGCCTCCGTGCGGGATCGCCGGGGCACAGTACCGCTCGCCGATGGTGCGCAGGTCGGACAGCTCACTCGGCGTCAACTCCGGATACCGCTCTCCGAGGTACTGGATCGTATCGTCGAACCACTCTCGCCGCTGTTCTTCTTCCGCGTCGAGCACGCCACAGCGGCGGATGTGGCTGAACAACTCATCGCGGGCTCTGTCACTTGAATTCGGCACATGATTTCCTTTGCTCAAGGCACCTCCTGCTGGTCGTCGTCACCATACGGGGTTCAAGACTAACCTAGGATGCACCACGGCAAAAAGGGAGTGCGGCCCCGGCGCCGCTGCCCCGCCGGAACCGGTCCGAACGTCAGCGATCGGTCTCCGCCGCGTTCTGCTCGAAGCCGCGAAGATACATGTTCACCTGGCCTCGCCTCATGCGGCTCTTGATCTGCACGATGAGGCGTCGGTCATCGTCCGAGATGAAGACCTCGGCCCGCCCGTCCTCCCCAAACAGACCGTCGGTCTGAATGGTCGGACGCAGAACGATCGTGTCGAACGTCCCCGCCGGTACACGCACCCGCTCGCGGCGCAGGACCTCGACGACGACGGGATTGCCGTCCTCCTCGAAGTAGCGATCGAACTCGTAGGTCCGGCCGATCTCCAGCGGGAGAGTCCGGATCAGGTAGAGGTAGGAGATCTCGTCGAGCGCGCCCGGGGGCATGGGAAGGTCCCGCTGCCGGCGGTGCGGAAGGTAGGCCTCCGCCTCCTCGTTCCAGTCGTGTCTCGTGGCGGCGAGGGCCTCGTGATCCAGCTCCCAGCGGCGCTGCCTGCGGTACCCTCCCTGCCGGAGGTTCTCTTCGAAGCGGAGCGACCGGTAGGGATCGGGGGCAAGCCAACTCACCGTGCGGTCGTCCATCCTGTAGAAGGGGATGCTCCCCTTCATCTCCATCGAGAGCCGATACGCCGGCGTGCTTCGGATCGTGTCCTGCGCTTCGACGCGGAGGTGCATGCGTCCGAAGTTCACCGGCCCGAACAGCACGGCGTACTCGGAGGTCTCCCCGATCTCGAACGGCCAGCTCTCGGAGAAGAGGTCATCGGCCACCTGGCCCGCGTCACTCTGCCCCGAGAGGTCGGATGTACCCGGAATCGAAGGGGCCAGGAGCGCCAGACACGCCACGGCGCCGTGGCGCAGGCTTCGTTTCCGCATGTCAGGCCGCCTCGGCGATCTGCCGGCCGATCTCGCGCAAGGCGCGGTCCCGGCCGGCGGCAAACAACTGCTGGAGTTGCTCGCCGGCCCGGAAGCGGGCCTCACGGTATCGGCGGAGGGGGTGCGGATCATGCGGAATCTCCTCGAATCTTCGTACAAACGGCCACACCTGCAGGAGCAGCGCGGCGTTGGCGGCCCAACCTTCGTACCGCACCAGCGGCCCATCGCCAGCGGCGAGAGCGCGTTCCAGAGCGAACAACCTATATAACCGAAGAGAAGCATAAGGGTCCGTCACGGCTGGAGCCGACAGCAGTTGACGGGCGCAGAGCCGGCCGCCGGCCCGGGTCAGACGCCGTGTGAAGGGTTCCGCATCACCGCGCGCGACCGTGACGAGATCGGCGCCGCCTTCGAAGCGCCGAAGCATCTCCGGCAAGCGCTCGGGCGGATCGGAAAAATCACCCTGCATGGAGACGAAAGCGTCGCGTCGCGGATAGTCCGACCGGCGAAGTGTCGCCCGGATCAGCCGGTCGAGGCTCGCCGCGTAGCCCCGCCGCGCTTCGTTGCGAAGCACGGTGAGCGGGAGCACCCGCGGGTACCGCTCGAGTGCCTCGTCCGTCCCGTCGTCCGAGGCGTCGTCGCAGACGAGCACGTGAAACTGCCGTCGCTCGCCGCAAAGCAGTTCGCGGATCCGCCACAGCAGCGGACCGATCGTCTCGCGCTCGTTGTGAACCGGAATCCCGATGTGAATCACGCGCCTTCTCCGTGTTGCGCCACCCGCTTCCAGCGTCGGTGGAACCAGAAGTACTGCTCCGGTCGCCGCTCGACCTCCCTCTCCAGCACCCGAACCCATCCCTTCGTGACCTCGACCGGATCGCCGTCGGCGCCGGATCCGCCGCCGTCGATCTCTTCATGGACGATCCTGTACCCCGCCGGGTCTCGCACCAGGGCCGCGAAGAAGAGAGGGACATCGGCGGCGAGACACAAACGCGCCGGGGCGAGCGACGTCCAGGCGGGGCGGCCCAGGAAGTCGATCGGGGCGCTGCCGCGCCGGGTGTGCTGATCGGCCACGAGGGCCAGGATCCGGCCCGAGCGCAGCGCGTCGAGCGCCGGACGCGCCGCCGCGTCGCGGTCGAGCACGTCCAGCCCGAGCCGCGCGCGCAGGTTGCGCAGCCGACGGCCGAAGGCGCCTCGCTGGCGCTGCACTACGGTCGTCACGCGCACTCCGAGCGCTCGCACGGCGGCGCCGCCGAGCTCCCAGTTGCCGAGGTGCCCGGCGACGACCACGGCGCCGTCGCGCTCCGCGACCGCCGCTTGCAGGCGCGGGCCGAGCCCGGCCACGTCGACGACGCGAGACAGCGTTCGCTCGATTCGGGACGGACCGCCCATGAGGAGCGCGGCCTCCCGGCCGAAGTGCCGGTAGCAGGCGCGAGCCGTGTCGCGCACCCAGCGCGGCGGCGCGGCGGGGAAGCTCGCGGCGAGCTGGGACTCGACGACACGGCGACGCACGCGGAGCGGGTCGCGACACAGCGTCCCGAGCGTCCGGCCGGCCGCCAGCGCCACCGGTTCCGGCGCGGCGCGCAGCCCCAGATGCAGGCCGGCGACTCCGCCGTCCACGAGCGCGTCCGCAAGCCGCCGGCCGCCGCTCCGGCCGTCCCGACCCGCCCGGTCGGTCACGGTTGCGAGACGCGTTCGAGTTGGTGGCCGAAGAGCCGACGGTACGGCCCGCCGCGAGATACGAGCGCGTCGTGGCGGCCGGCGTCCACCAGTCGCCCGCGCTCGAGGACGAAGATCCGATCGGCCTCGCGCACCGTGGAGAGCCGGTGGGCGACCACGATCACGGTGCGGCCGCGAAAGCCTTCCGCCGCCGTCCTGAGTGCCGTCTCCGTTTCAGCATCCACCGCCGACGTGGCTTCGTCCAGGATGAGGATCGGGGGATCACGGAAGATGGCCCGCGCGATCCCGATGCGCTGGCGCTGGCCCGTCGACAGACGCACGCCGCGATCACCGAGCACGGTGTCGTAGCCATCGGGCAGTCCCGCGATGAAGCCGTGCGCGCCGGCCGTGCGCGCCGCCGCCTCGACCGCAGCCGAGTCCGGCGTGCCCTCCCCGTAGGCGATGTTTGCCGCCACCGTGTCGTGGAAGAGCACCGCCTCCTGCCCCACGAGACCGATGAGCCGGCGAAGGGAGTCCACCGAGAACTCCCGGATGTCCGTCCCATCAATCGTGACCCGTCCCGACTGCGGATCCGCAAACCTCGGCAGCAGGTCGACCAGCGTGGATTTTCCGCTCCCCGACGACCCGACGACGGCGACAACGGAGCCGCGCGGGATGACGATATCGATGCCTCGCAGCGCGGCCCGCCCCGGCTCGTAGGCGAAGCTGACGCCCTCGTAGCGGACCTCCCGTTCGGGACCCGTCGCGATCCGCGACCCGCCCGCCGGCTCCGGATCCTGGTCGAGGATCTCGAAGAAGCGGTCCGCCGCGGCGAGCCCCTGCGCGGCGATGGCCGGATACTGCGCGAACCCCTTCACCGGCGTGATGGCGCGTAGCGCGATGGTCACGAAGGCGACGAACTGCTCGGGCGCGATCGACCCGCCGCCCCCCACGAACGACGCTCCGATCCAGACGAGTCCAAGCGCCACGACGGACGCGAGCACCTCGGAAAGGGGCGAGGCGAGGTGTCGGGTCGTGGCCGCGGCGATCCGCTTGCGGCTGAACGCGTCCGAACGGCGGTGAAAGCGCTCCTTCTCGAAGTCCTCGGCGACCCTCGACTTCACAAGCCGCACCGCGCCAAGCGATTCCTGCAGCGCCGCGACGAGTTCGCCGTGGTCATCCCAGGTGCGGCGGAACCTCTCGCGCAGCCGTCCGAGCAGCGGCCGCAGGCCGAGCCACACGAGCGGCACGAGGACGACGGCGATCAGCGCCAGCCTCCACGAGAGAGCGAACAGCGCCACCGCGTAGGCCGCGAGCGTCGCCACCTGGCGAACGGCCTGCGCGAGCGCATCCGTCACGACGGGCTTCGCCTCCCCGGCGTCCGTGATCACGCGCGCGATCAATTGGCCCACCTTTCCGCGCTCGAAGAAGGCGAGTGGCAGGTGCTGCAGGTGCGCGTGCACCGCGTTGCGCACATCACGGACGAGAAACTCCTGCGTGCGGATCGAGAGCGCCCGCCCCCCGACGATGCAGAGGTTCTTGAGGAGGAGCGCGGCGAGCACCAGCACGCACACGGCCCGCAGCCCGTCCAGTCCGGCTTCCGGGCCGAGCCATCCCCCCGCGATCCCGTCGATGAAGCGCTCCGCCGCGTTCCGTCCGCCGCCGGGCAGGGGAGCCCCCATGCCGAAGAGCGAGCGGAGGAACGGGATGAGCAGGAGGAGGCTGAACGCCTCGAGTCCGGCCGCGAGCACGCCGAGCGCCAGGCTCGCGAGGAAAGTCCAGCGATAGGGGCGCAGGAACCGGAGCAGCCGCCGGTACGAGGACGCGCCCTCGCCGCTCCGGCCCGGGTTCATCGAGTCACCGCGGCGTGAGCAGCGCGGCCGGAAGCACCATCTCGTCGGGGCTCACTCCGCCGTGCAGGAAACTGTCCCGGTACCGGTTCTGGTATTCCCGCAGCCTCGTCGGATAGACGAAGAAGTAGTCCTCGCGACAGAGGGCGAAGGTCTGGTTCATCCCACCGGGAGGCAGCCTCCATTCGTCCGCGTCCGACGTCGACATGACCGCGGCCGGGTTCTCCACCTTCATGTCGGCGCCGATCTTGTAGCGCAGGCTCGTCGACGCGTCGCGTCCGGCGTAGATCGTGGCGGGCCGCCGGCAGTGAATCGAACCGTGGTCCGTCGTCAGGAGGACCCGGACTCCCCGCTGCGCGGCCAGCCGCAGCGCCTTCAGCGCCGGCGAACGCTCGAACCAGGTCACGGTGAGCGAGCGCAGCGCGCTGCTGTCCTGCGCCATCTCCCAGATCAGGCGCGACCGCGCCCTCCCGTGCGTGAGCATGTCCACGAATCCGAACACGAGCGCCGTGGCCGAAGGGGACGACAGGTAACCGCCGAGCCGCGCCAGCATGGGCTCGCTCTCCTGGGCCGAGAAGATCTTCTCGTAGTGCACGGGGATCCGCGACGCGGTCAGTTCGTGGATATGCCGCTCGAAGAGCTCGTCCTCGAACGAGTTGTAGCCGGTCTCGCTCCCCTTCTCCCACCACTCCGGACGGCTCTCGGCGAGTTCGTCCGCGAAGATGCCTCCGAAGATCGCGTTGCGCGCGAACGGGGTCGCCGTCGGCAGGAGCCCCGCGTAGAGCGCCTCCTCGATCTCGAAGAATTCGCTGACGATGGGGAGGACAGCCCGCCACTGGTCCAGCCGCATGCAGTCCATCACAACGAGCAGCGCCGCCGGATCCTCGTCGAGGATCGGTCGAAAGAAGCGGGGCAGCACATCCACCGAGAGCGTCGGGCCCCGCTCGCCTCCCTCATGCACCCACTCCCCGTACCGATCCGCCACGAGATCGCAGAACCCTCGGCTCAGGTCGGTGTGCAGCCCCTTGAGGATCTCGCGCAGGCCCGACTCGCCGGCCTCCTCCAGCTTCAGGTCCCAGTCGACCAGCTCCGAGTACAGGTCGGCCCAGTCCCGCCACGACGCGGCGGTGGAGACCCGCTCCCGCAATTCGCCGAAGCGGCGGGAGAAATCGCGCGTGATGTGCTCGTGGCGCAGGGCCGGGCCGGCGAGGAGCCGGGTCACGACCGACAGGACCTGCCGGGGACTCGTCGGCTTGACGATGTAGTCGTCCGCCCGCCGCCCGATCGCCTCGTGCATGGTCGATTCTTCTTCGCTCTTCGTGACCATCACCACGGGGAGGCGCGGGGCGGAACTCCGGATGCGGTCGAGAACCTCGATTCCGCGCAGCCCCGGCATCCGCTCATCCAGCAGCACGAGATCGTAGGACGCGGCCGTCAGGAGCTCCATCGCGTCCTGGCCGTTCATCACGGCATCGACGTGATACCCCGAGGAGCGCAGCAGCATGAGATGCGGACGCAGCAGGTCGACTTCGTCGTCCACCCAGAGGATCCGGCCCGCCACGGTCTTCGTCCCTTCGGTCATGTGCCGCCTTCTCAGATTGTCAGATATGAGCGGATGGCCCGCTCCAGCTTCCGCACAACCTCCTCGGCGCGGATTCCCGACATGCGTCCGGGCCGAGTGGCCCGGGACGGCATTCGCCCGCCATCGGAGCCGGCGGAGCCGCGAAACCGGTCCACCGTGAGCTCCGTGAACCGGCCGTAGGGACCGCTGCGCCTGGGGTCGGTGTACCCGTACAGTCCGATGGTCGGCGTCCCCAGCGCCACCGCCATGTGCAGAGGGCCCGTGTCCGGCGCCAGCACGAGATCGCTCGCCGAGAGCCGGCCCGCCAACTCCCTCAGCGTCCCCCCCAGCGCGACCCGCGGCGGAATCCCGCACAACATCTCGATGCGACGGGCATCCCGCAGTTCCTCCCCGGAGTCTCCTCCCAGGAGGACGGGCTGCAGGCCCAGATCGCCGGCCGCCACGTCGATTACCCGCGCCGTCCCCTCGAGGGTCCAGTTTCTCCGGGCGTTGGAACTCCGCGGCACGATCGCGAGTACCGGGCGCGAGAATCCCTCCCTCCACCGCGCCGATTCCCGCCGTTCCTCCTCCGTGAAATGAAAACGCCACTCCAGGCATCGCGGGACGCCGAGATGGTCGAGGAACTCGAACAGTTCGTCCTGAATATGGGCCACGGGAGCCGGCGGGATGCGGCGGTTCGTGGCCAGCCAGCTCAGGTCGCGGGCGCGCGCCCGATCGTGGCCGAGGCGCTCCGGAGCGCGCAGGAGACGCGTGACCATCCCTCCCTTGAAGTTCGGCTGCAGACAGATGACGAGGTCGAACGCCTCTCCCGCCACATCGCGCCGAAAGCGGGAATAGGCGCGGGCGCCGAGCCGTCGGTGGAAGAGCAGGAGCCGGTCGACGTCCGGCCGGCCGGCCATCAGCGTCGCCGGACCCGGTTGCAGCACCCAGGTGATATGGGCGCCGGGCCACGCCCGCCGGAGGGACGTGACGATGGGCATCCCCTGGACGGTACTCCCCACCGCGCTCATCAGTACGATGGCGACCCGGCGCGGCGGCGCGCCCGAAAGGGATCTATCGGGCTGCATCTCGGTACAGAACTTGGCGGACCGTGACGAAACCGCGGGGCGGAACCGGCCCCGGGAAGACCCGCCCGGGCTGACAACGGCCCGAAAACACAGTAATCTCGGGGCGATGCGAACTCTCACCCGCTATATCCTGCGCCGTCACGCCGGGCCGTTCATCTTCGCCGTCATCGGCACCACGGTGCTGCTCCTCCTCGATCAGGTGAGCAAGCGCTTCGAGCGGCTCATCGGCAAGGACCTCGAGTGGACGGTGATCGCCGAGGTCTTCGTCTATTCGATCCCCTTCATCCTCGCGCAGACCCTGCCGATGGCCGTGCTCATCGCGGTCCTGTACGTCTTCAGCCGGATGGAGGGCGACTTCGAGATCACCGCCGTCAAGGCGAGCGGCATCCCCCTGTCGCGCGTGATGACCCCGCTCCTCGTCTGTGCCGTCATTCTGGCCGGCGGGATGACCTGGTTCAACAACACGGTCCTGCCCCAGTCGAACCATCACCTGCAGGTGCTGCTCAGGGGGATCGGCCGCAAGACGCCGACCTTCAACCTTCGGGAACATACGATCAACGAAGTGCTCCCGTCCTATGTCTACGTACACCCCGGCATGATCGACCGGGAGGAGAGCGTCGTCCACGATGTCGCGATCTACGATGAGCGAAATGGCCAGGAGAGCCGCTCGATCTACGCGACCCGCGGAAAGATGGGCTTCTCGGAGGAGGGGGAAGACCTCTACTTCGATCTCGAGGATGGCGTCGTCCAGGTGCGCCTGAACGAGCGCCCGCATGCCTTCCGGCGCATCGCCTTCGAGCGGATGCTGCTCAAGATCCCGGATGTGGCGAACGGGCTCGAGCGCGATACCGCAGCCATACGCGGCGATCGCGAGATGAACATCGCCGACATGCGCGTGGAGGCCGGTCGCGGCGCGCAGATGGCGAACGCGGCACGTTCGGAGAGCCTCGTGTACGCGCAGGCGATCACCGGCATGCTGCTGGACTTCGAGCAACCTCTCGCGGATGCGCCGCTTCCCGGGGCCGGGCCGGCGGACGGCGCCCGTACCCGGGAGAGCGACACCCGCGACCGGAGGGATGACATCTCCGACCTGGAACGTGACGCTTCCTACCGGCAAGTCACTGTCGCCCGCCGGGAGGATGACCCTCCCGCGACACCGGAAGCGCCCGCGCAACGCGAGATCGAGCCGGGACCTGCGCAGGAAGCCGCCGCGCCGGATTCCACGACACAGGTCGCCGAGAGCGCAGCCCGTCGCTTCTACACCGCATTCGATGCGGCGAACCAGTTCCAGTCGTACGCGGAGCGCGAGGTCACGGGGCTTCGCCGAATCAACCAGTACTGGGTCGAGATTCACAAGAAGGGGACGATCCCGGCCGCGTGCATCGTGTTCGTCCTCCTCGGCGCCCCGATCGCCGTCCGGTTCCCGCGCGGCGGCGTCGCACTCGTCGTCGGCGTCAGCCTGGGCATCTTCGGGGCGTACTACGTGTCGCTCATCGGGGGCGAACGGCTCGCCGACCGCCTCTGGATCTCGCCGCTCTGGGCCATGTGGGCCCCGAACGTCATCTTCGGCGCCGCCGGGCTCGTGGCCCTGGCGCGCTCCACCAGGGTGCTGCGCTGACGCCGTGAAGCTGCTCGACCGGTACGTCCTTTCCCAGTTCCTGAGGATCTTCGCGGCCTGTGCGCTCGGTGTGCCCTTCCTCTTCATGGTCATCGACATCGCCGACAACCTCGACCGGTTCCTCGACCAGGGGTCGACCTGGTCCCAGATCGTCCTTCACTACGTGTACGAGTTTCCGTACCAGTCGCTGCTCGGGTTTCCGATTGCCGCCCTGCTGGGGTCCGTGTTCACGGTGGCCTCCATGTCCCGGCACTTCGAGGTCGCGGCCGTCAAGGCGGGCGGCGTTTCCTTCTACCGGCTCGTCCTCCCGATCCTCTGCGGCGCCACGCTGCTCAGCTTCGTCGCGCTCGGCCTCACGGAACTCGTCGCCGTGACGACGCGGAAATCGGCCGAAGTCCTCGAGCAGGAGGAGGCCCGCAGCCAGACGATCCGGAACTCCTTCGTCTACCGGGGGGACGACGGCCTCGTGTACAAGGCGCGACTGCTCGACACGCGCGAAGGCCGGATGGACGACGTTCAGATCGAGCGGAGAGGATCGGAACCCGACTTCCCCACCGTACACATCACGGCCAACGTCGCGCGGTACGACTCGGCGTCCTCGCGCTGGGTACTCCAGCAGGGGTGGATGCGGGAGTTCCGCGGCCCGGAGGAGGAGACCGCCTTCGAGTTTTCCGAACTGTTCGTGCGGCAACTCGACGAGACGCCCGAGGAGCTGCAGGCCAGACCCAAGGAACCGGACGAGATGCGCTACGCGGAACTGGGACGCCTCATCGAATCCGTCGAGCGGTCGGGCGGCACGACGAACGGGCTGAGAACGTCTCGCGCGCTACGCATCGCCTTCCCCTTCATCTGCCTCGTGATCGCCGTGTTCGGCATACCGCTTGCGCAAAGCAACAAGCGGGGCGGCGCGCCGACCTCGATCGGAATCGCGCTCGGGACGACGATCCTCTTCCTGACCCTGATCCGCATCGCCGAAGCGATGGGCGCCGGAGGAGCGCTGTCACCGACGGCGGCGGCCTGGCTGCCCAACATCATCTTCTTCGGCGCCGGCCTCCTGCTCTTCGCGAAACTGCGGACCTAGCAGCCCGTACGGGGCCGGCCGGAGTTAGCCGGCCCTGGCGATCCGTTCGATGTCCGTTCGCACCATGAGGCGGATCATCTCCTCGAACGACATTCGCGGCTCCCAGCCCAGTTGCCGCCTCGCCTTCGACGGATCGGCGCAGAGCCGCTCGACCTCCGCCGGCCGCAGGAGCGCGGGATCCTGCTCGACGTGCTCGCGCCAGTCGCGTCCGATCTCATCGAAGGCAATCTCGATCAGCCGTTGGACGGAGTGCGTCGCGCCGGTTCCGATCACGTAGTCTTCCGGCGTCTCCGCGCGCAGCATGAGCCACATCGCTTCGACGTAGTCGCCCGCAAACCCCCAATCGCGCTCCGCCTTAAGGTTCCCGATCGACAGACGGTCGGCGAGCCCGCGGTGGATGCGGGCCGCCTCCCAACTCACCTTGCGCGTGACGAACTCCCGGCCCCGCCGGGGACTCTCGTGGTTGAAGAGGATCCCGCTCGTCGCGAAAAGGTCGTAGCTCTCCCGGTAGTTCACCGTGATGAAGTGGCCGTACACCTTCGCGACGCCGTACGGGCTGCGCGGATAGAAGGGCGTGTCCTCGTTCTGCGGCGTCTCCCGCACCTTCCCGAACATCTCAGAGGACGAGGCCTGGTAGAAGCGGATCGTGTGGTCGACCGCGCGGATCGCCTCGAGCATGCGCGTGACGCCCAACGCCGTGAACTCACCCGTGAGCAGGGGCTGATCCCACGACGTGGGGACGAAGGACTGCGCGGCAAGATTGTACACCTCCCGGGGCTCCACGCGTTCAAGGACGCGAATGAGCGACAACTGGTCGAGCAGGTCCGCCTGGTGGAGCGTGACCCGGTCCCTGAGATGCGAGATGCGGTCGTACTTCTCCACCGAGGAACGGCGCACGACGCCGTGCACCTCGTACCCCTTGTCGAGCAGGAACTCGGCCAGGTAGGAGCCATCCTGTCCCGTGATGCCGGTGATGAGCGCGATCATGGCGGCCGAATATGCGCGGCCGGCGCGCCGCGGCCAAACGGGCGCGGCGCACGCGAGGCCGGCGTCGCCCCGCCGCTTGACCGAAGAAAACCCGAAGCGAACATTGCCCGTCCCGCGTCCGGCCGGGCCGCGGGAAACCGAAGTTTGAAGACAGAGGAGGTCTCGCGATCCCGCGCGCGACGCCGGTTCCGGAATGGGTGCCCGATCTTCCCGCGACCCCGGGCGTCTATGTCTTCGTGGACGCACACGGGCATCCCCTCTACGTGGGGAAGAGCGTGAACCTGCGGCGGCGCGTGCGGGGCTACTTCTACTCGGGCGGGCCATCGAACGAGCGTCTGGCCGAGATGCTGCGGATCGCCCGGGGCGTCGAGGCACACCCGACCGGGAGCGACCTGGAGGCGCGACTCATGGAGGCGGAGCGAATCCTCGGCCAGCGTCCGCCCTACAACAAGGCGCTCAAGCGGCGCGACGCCGGCTGGTATCTGGAACTGCGCCGGAACGAACCCTTTCCCAGGCTGCGCGTCGTGCGCCGGCCGCGCCGGGCCGAGGCCCGCTACGTCGGCCCCTTCTGGAGTCGGCAGTTGCCCGAGCGCATCCGGCGCCTCGTGGAGAAGATCTTCCGGCTGCGGAGTTGCGCCGAATCGGTGCGCCCGGACCCCGCGCGGAGCCCGTGCATGCAATTCGACATGGACCTCTGCACCGCGCCCTGCGCGCGCCGCGCGGGACTCAACGCCTATCGTCGGCAGGCGGAAGCCGCCGGGCGCCTGCTCGCCGACCCGGGCTACGCCTGGGAACTCATGGACCGGTTCACGGAGGCACGCGACGCCGCCTCCGAAGGACTGGAGTTCGAGCGGGCCGCGGCGGTCCAACTTCGGCTCGACTGGATCGAGGAACTCGAGGAACTTCGGTTCCTGCTGGAGCCGGAAGCGGCACCGCACTCCTGGCTCATCGTGCTCCCCGGGCTCGATGAGGCGCACCGGATGCTCCAGCCGGTGGCGCGTGGGCAGGTGCTCGCGCGGCGCCGAGTCACGTGGGTGGAGGGTGCTTGGGAGGAGGCCGTGGAAGACGCCTGCTATGCGGTGCGCGTGGCGGAGTTGCGGGCGCCCACCGTGCTTTCGCCGCGAGAGTCGGTGCCCAGCGCGATGGTGGGCCGGTGGCTCGAGCAGGGCAGTGACGACGGACACGCGATCGACCTGACCCGTCTCGACGCGGCCGGCGCCATCGATGAACTTCGGCGTCTCGCGTCCTGAGGCCCGTCGCGGAACCCCGCCAACCTCAACCGGGTTTTGATTTCCATGTTAAGGAATTCAGACGTCGTCGCGGCCCGCGAACGGATCCGGTCCGGCGTGGCGCGGACCACCTGCCCGCAGTCCTTCGCCCTGGAGGCGCACGCCGCCGGCCGCTTCCATCTCAAGACGGAGTTCCGGCAGCGCACCGGATCGTTCAAGGACCGGGGATCGCTCCACAAGCTCCTGCGCCTCGGCCCGGCCGCCCGCGAGGGAGGTGTCGTTGCGGCCAGCGCCGGGAATCACGCCCAGGCCCTCGCGTATCACGCTTCCCGGCTGAAGATCGCGTGTACCATCGTGATGCCCGTCCACGCCCCCCTCATCAAGGTCGCCCACACGCGCGGCTACGGCGCCCGCGTAATTCAGACAGGCGAGACGCTCTCCGACGGGATGGCGCTCGTCGAACGTCTGGCCCGGCAGGAGGGACTCACCCCCGTTCACGCTTTCGACGATCTCGATGTGATGGCGGGCCAGGGGACGATCGGGCTGGAGATTCTCGAACAGGTGCCGGACCTCACGACGGTGATCGTCCCCGTCGGAGGGGGCGGGATGGTCTCCGGCATCGCAACCGTGGTGAAGGCGCAGCGGCCCAACGTGCGCGTGATCGGCGTGGAGGCCGCGGCCTCGCCCGGGGCCCGCGAATCGCTGGCCGCCGGGAAGCCCGTCCACCTGGAGAACTCCGACACGCTTGCGGACGGCATCGCCGTGAAGCGGATCGGCGACCTGGCCTTCCCTCACCTGGCGACGCTGGTGGACGACGTCGTCCTCATCGATGAGGAACAGATCACCCGCGCGATCTTCTTCCTCCTCGAATCCGAGAGGTTCGTCGTGGAAGGCGGTGGAGCGGTGTCCGTGGCCGCCGTCCTCGAGGGGAAGGTCGAGTTCGGCCCGGCCGATGTCACCGTCTGCATCCTGTCGGGCGGCAACATCGACATGAACCTCGTGTCGCGGGTCATCGACCGCGCTCTCTGGGCCGATGGCCGGCTCGCGCGCCTCGCGGTCATCGTTCGCGACCGCCCCGGCTACCTCAACGAGGTGACGGCGCTCGTCGCGATCGAGGGGGCGAACGTCCTCCACATCGAACACACGCGCGCCTTCGGGGACATCTCGGTCGGGAAGGTGGGGATCGAACTCACGATCGAGACGCGCGGCCACGACCACGTCGCGACGATCGTGGCCAAGCTCCGCGAACTCGGCCACCGGGTAGAAGAGCTTTCCTGAGGCCGGGAGTTGACCGGCGGGGGCGTTCGGCGCATCCTCGGGGCACGACAGAATCGGCCGGGGGGGCTCACGGAAGCCGGTGTAAATCCGGCGCGGCCCCGCCACTGTGAGAGGTCCGGGATTGTCCCGGAACGCCGACTCGGACGTGCCACTGGGACCCGCGCGGTCCCGGGAAGGCGAGCCCCCGGCGGCCTCGAGCCAGGAGACGTGCCCATCCGGCGCCCAGAACACACCTCCGCGGGGAGGTGAGGGGGTCGTCTTCCGGGCACGGCACACCTCGGAAATCTCCCTCTCCCTTTCCGCGAGAGAAGGGAGAACCGAGATGAGACATGTGAATCCGGCGCGCGGGCGCCCCCTTCACGCACTCGCCGTGGCCGCGGCGGCCTGCGCCGCTCTCGCCGCGTCCCCGCTTCGGGCGCAGGAACCGATCAGCCTCGAGGGACTCGTCGTCACGGCCCACCGCTGGGCCGAACCCGAGTGGACGGTGGCCGCCAACACGACGGTCATCGAGGGCGAGGAACTGGAGCGTGCCGGGATCGAGTTCGTGTCCGACGCGCTCCGGCACGTCGCCGGCCTGGCGGTCGCCCGCAACGGATCCTTCGGCGCCATCACCTCCGTGTTCCTGCGCGGGGGCGAGTCGGACTACGTCCACGTACTCGTCGACGGCGTACGCGTGAACGAGCCGGGGGGATCCTACGACTTCGCATCGCTGACCACCGACAACGTGGAGCGCATCGAGATCGTACGCGGGCCGGCTTCGGCGCTGTACGGCTCCGACGCCGTGAGCGGGGTCATCCAGATCTTCACGCGCCGCGGGGCGGGACCGCCTCGGGGCAGCGTCTCGTTCCAGACCGGAAGCTTCGGGACGACGCGCTGGCAGGGCGACCTTTCGGGAGGCGGCGGCGGACTCTCCTATGCCTTCTCGCTCGGCGGGAGCGCGACGGATGGGATCCTCGCCTTCAACAACGAGCACCGGCAGACGACGGCAACGGGGCGCGTGCAGGCGAACCTGGACGCGGACACCGACGCGACCTTCGCCATCCGTTACAACGACTCGCGCTTCCACTATCCGACGGACGGGTCGGGAAACGTCGTCGACCGCAACGCGTATTCCTTCGGCGACGCGCTCACCGTCAACATCGACGCGGGCCGGCGCTGGACGGATGCGGTCGAGACGCGGCTGTTCCTCAGCGTCTGGGAATCCTATATCGCGCCGTCCAGCTAGGTTCGAGGAAGTCCAGTAGTGAGAGTGAAGTTGTTGTATGTGAGTGACTTATGTTATACTGCCGTGTCAGGATGTTCACCGTGTTCCAGTACGGAAAGGGTGATCGGCGGGGTGACCACGAAAGGGTGACCAGATGGGCAAACACGGCAGGAAACTCACCGCCGCCTTCGTGCGGAGCGTTCACGAACCGGGCCTGTACTGGGACGAGCACGGCCTCGTGCTGCGCGTCAAGCCGTCCGGCTACAAGCAGTGGATCCAGCGGCTGTTCATCCACGGCAAGCGCAGGGAGCTGGGGCTCGGTCCGCTCCGCCTCGTGACGCTGGCCGAGGCGCGGGACGCGGCCCTGGCCAACCGCAAGGTGGCCCGGGCGGGCGAAGATCCGAGGACGAAGCGGCGCAGTTCGGTGCCGACGTTCGAGCAGGCGGCCGCCAAGGTGTTCGCGATGCACCGCGCGAACTGGACCGAGAGGCACGCGGGCCAGTGGATCGCGACGCTTCGGACCTACGCATATCCCGGTATCGGTGGCAAGCGGGTGGACCGGATCAGGTCTGCGGACGTGATGGGCGTGCTCATGCCGATCTGGAACGACAAGTACCAGACGGCCAAGCGGGTGCGGCAGCGGATCTCGACGGTGATGCGGTGGGCGATCGCGCAGGGCTACCGGGTGGACAACCCGGCGGGCGACGCCATCGGGGCGGCGCTGCCCAAGCCGCCCCGCATCCAGAAGCACTACAAGGCTCTGCCCTACGAGGAGGTCGCGGGCGCGGTCGCGACCGTGCGCCGGTCCGACGCGCGGCTCTCGGTCAAGCTGGGCATCGAGTTCCTCGTCCTGACGGCCTGCCGGTCGGGCGAAGTGCGGGGAGCGCGGTGGGACGAGATCGACACCCAAGGCGGGGAGTGGACGATTCCGGCGGAGCGGATGAAGAGCCGCCGGGAGCACCGGGTGCCGCTGTCGGGGAGGGCGGTCGAGGTTCTGGCCGAGGCGAATGCGCACGCCCGCCGCTCGGAGTGGGTGTTTCCGTCGGCGAGGGGGCTCACGCTGACGAGCATGGACTTCAGCGGGTTGCTGAAGACGCTTCGCATCGGGGCCGTGCCGCACGGGTTCCGTTCGAGCTTCCGGGACTGGGCGGCGGAGCGCACCGACGCGCCCCACGCGGTCATGGAGGCCGCGCTCGCGCACGCGGTCCGGGACAAGGCGGAGGCGGCGTATGCCCGCTCCGACCTCTTCGAGCGCCGCTGCGTCCTCATGGAGCAGTGGGCGGAGTATCTGGCGGACCGGGGAACGGACAACGGAGCCTGATACGGCCTTCGGGTCCCATCCACCCTCCACGACGGGCCAGAGGCCGTTTCCGGGGATCCGAGGTGCATTTCGGGGGATCTACGGGCCGCAGGAGCGCCTCTGACGCATGATCGCCGGTCCACGAGGGGTCAGGGTAGGGCGAAACCGCTTGACCAGCGGCAGGTTTCGGTGTTCGCCTGTATCGGAGGAATAGGCGTGGTCGATCGGCGGAACATGTCCCGGTTCGCTGGCGACCCCGCGCAGTGAGCGGAGGGAGACCGGAGTAACCCTGAGAAGAGGAACCCATGCTGCACGACGCTAAGAAGATGGCCAACGCGCTGAACGACGCGGAGGAGTATCCGGTGCGGGACTGGGACGCTCTCAAGATTCCCAAGAAACACGGCATCTACATGTTCAGCGAGGGTGGCCGTCGATTGTACATCGGGAGCGCAACGGGCTCTAGCGGCATCAGGGGGCGCTTGCACACGCAGGTCTACCCCACCCGGATCCATCCGAAGGAAGGCCCCTGGACCGTGGAGAATCCGCCCCCCAAGAGCGTGCGTGACGCCCGAAACCTGTTGTTCCATGTTCTCGTGGAAGACAACAACGGCCACGCCCCCAAACCCGCCCGCGAATCCCCTTGGTGGCCGAAGAAGGAGGACATCGGAACGCTCAACAAGGCCTTCGAGCGCATCCACAAAATGACGGTGCGGTGGGTGGCGGCCCCCCAAGACAACCCGGACCCCAAGAACACGGCAATCCGTGCGGAGCACTGCGCCATATGCCTACTTCAACCGAAGTACGTCGCGAAATGAGACGGGGGGCCGTGGCCGAGCCGGCCGGGCGGTTGCTCGTCGGGCTGTCGATGGTTTTGGTAGTCAGCGCCGGGGTCCTAATCGGCTGCTCCCCCCCGAAATCAGAAGCTCCCCCGGAATCCGAGCCCTCAGGGTTCGCGCTTACAGCGGAGGAACGGGCGGCGGGGTCGGCCCGGTTCGAGGTCCACGTCATATCGGAACCGCTGTCCTTCCCGCCCCGTGACCACCGCGTGATGGCGGAAGTGACGACTCCCGAGACGGAGCCTGCGCGTGTAGTCGAAGCGCTCATGCGTGCGGCTGTCTCTGTCCATCGAGAAAGCGGCTTTCCGTTTGCGGTGATGGTCCGGCTATGGGATGGATGGCCGAACGCGGATTCCTTCGCAAAACGTGTTGAGGTGTATGCCCTCGACGGGTGCGGGTGGTCGAACGATCCTCCGCGCCATGCGGTCCGGTGCTCGGGTCCGGTGTGGACGTTCGAGAGGGACGAACTCCCCGCGTGGATGCTCCGGGACTCCCCGGACGTGCTCACGAATCCGCTCGCGAACGGATGGTCACTCCGGGTCTGGTGGTAGGGGCGATCGGGTGGGCCGTCAGGGCGGCCGGAACCCTTCCGGTGTCGAGCGGAATACGACTCGAAGTTTTGTGGGAGTGGGCACCCGTGCCTAGAGGAGTTCGGCCCGGTTGGAGGTCGGCGGCCAAGAGGCCGGGGAGCTTGCCCGCGACAGCGGGGTTCCGGGCGGTGCCCGAAGGGGCGTTTTCGGCGGCGTTCGTCGGCTGGCTCAGGACCTGTTACTGATCCTGAGCCAGCCGACGCGACGTTGAACGTCGCGGCTGGCGAGGGGAGGCTCCGCCCCCCTAGACCCCCCGTTTGTAGTGCCGCCTGAATCGCGGGCAGGATTGTCTTGGACAGCCCCGATTCAAGGCCTCCGGCGCAACCGAGCTGTCAGCCCATTGGCGAGCAATCGCGGGAAGGCCGATTCTCGATCGCTCAGGTCCCGGCGCTTTCACGGACCCGCGTCCGCCGGTCAAGAGCCCTCCACCAGCTCGTAGACGGCCACGCGTTGTTCATCGAATTCGCCGCGTTCAAGCAGGAGCACCCAGTCGACACCCGCGTCGAGGAGGGTCGAGCGAGCCGGGATGGTGACCCGACGAACCCAGAGGCCACCCGGGTCCAAGAGGTGGAGTTCCCGCTGCGGCGTCGCCCAGCGGAACACGGAGACCCATACACTGCCGTCCGGCAGCACTAGGAGGCCATCCCTTTCGTAAGCGGGGAGGCGCTCCGGCAGGTCGTCCCGAATCTCGGGCCAGCGCTGCCGCTCGAAGCGCCGACGCGCCGCGGGCGTGTCGTACCGAGCCCGACGGGCCTCCAAATACCGGGCCAAGTGCTCGCCGGTGACCTCGAGATCCGGCCCCGTCCACCGCGCGATACGCGTCACTCGGCCGGTCCAGTCGACGTGTTCGAGTTCGTAGTCGTCGGCCGACCCGTACCACACGCCGGTGCCCGTGGCCGCGAAGGCCAAGCTCCGCCCCCAAGTCATTGGGCCGGACCCGCCACCATATCTGAAGCGCTCCGTTCCGGGGATCCCCTCGGCCAGCGTGACCACGCCGTCGTCCCGTTCCCAACTCACCGCCATCTCCCAACGATAGGTCTCACCCACCGCCGCCCTCTGGAGCACATCCCACTCGCTGTCCGGCCACCCAACGAAGACCAGATCGCCGTCGGGCGAGCAGGTGGGGCTGCCGTACGGTTGCACTCCGGTCCCGGCAAGCGCCCGTGTGTCGATCACGTGGCCGTCCCGGTCCAGCCTCGTGACGCGGTCCAGATGCCAGTCGAACACCGTGATCGCTGTTCCCGGACAGCCCCGAAGCAACCGGACTCCTCCGTACTCGCCCGGTCCCTGACCTTGCCGTCCGCTTGTCCACACATGGCGGCCACGAGCGTCGAACATCCGGATCTCGTAGCTCTGCTCGTCCGCCACGACGATGCTGCCGTCCTCCAGCCGGACGCCGCCTTCTATGTTGCTGAACAGGTATTCGTCGGGGCCGTCGAGCAAACCCACACGCACCAGCGGCTCGTCGGCGAGCACCAAGTCCGCCTCGCGGGGGGAATCGCTCTCCACGATGGCCTGAGGGACGATTCGAGCGATTGCCGGTGCCGTTTCGCCTTCCCGGTTCTCTTCGCCTCGTCGCTCCTCGTCGCGTTCCCGGTCCTCGTACCAAGGTCCGGGCTGCCCGTAGCGGGCAACCAGCATGTCCTGGACCTCGTTCGGCGTCAAAACAAACCGCAGGAAACGTTCCCGAAGCCGAACCGTTCCCAAGGCGTTCAGTTGGTCGGCCAGACCTTGCGCCCGATCCTCGGGCATCAGCGACAGCGGGGCGTCCGGGTTGTCCTGTGAGGGTGCCGCAACGTCGGTGATGTCGCACGCTATGGCGACCAAGGCCACGAGCGTGGCGAGCGTGCGGTGGGGCGCGGTCATGTGGGGCACTCCTGAACCGAATGAGGCGGAAGCCCAAGAAACATCACTTGGAAAGACATTCCCTACGGGCTCAGGGTTGCGCAAGGTGTGGCGCCATTCGGGCGTGCAATCGCGCTTCGCGGGTCTGCGCGTTCACCCCCGAACAGACCATCTCGCCGGCCCGAGAGGCGCGCTGGGTCGACTGCGGCCCGCGCACTCCCAAGCGACAGCGCGGGCGTTGTGGGATCGAAGGGGTAAGCCCCTCGCCAGCCCGCCGTGTAATACGGAGGGTACGCTGGCTTGACCACCGAAGCGTGGGCCAAGCCAGCGGCAACGCCGTCTCGACGGCGGAGAAACCGGAGGGCCGCTTCGTAGCCCTCCGGACGCAAAGCAACGGCTCGCCGGCGACCCGTGGGGCTACTCCGTACCTGATCCGCCAGCGCCACGGCCCACCCGGCTGCTGAAGTGATTCGATGGCTTGAAGACCGGCGCAACACGCGGTGGAACCGCCACCGCCTCGCCCGTTCTGGGGTTGCGGGCCGTGCGTGCCTTGCGGTGCCGCACCTTGAAGGTGCCGAAGCCCCGGATCTCGATGTTGTCGCCACCCACCAGCGTGTCCTTCACGGCGTCGAGGAAGGCATCCACCACCAAGGCGCAATCCCGCTTGGTGACTCGCCCTCGGAGCGCATCGGCGGCCTGCTCAACGAGATCGGCTTTCGTCATTCTGTTCTCCTCGCCCGCGGTGTGGCCATGTCCTCCTCCCTGTTATGATAGCTTGAGGAGGTGGCCTCCGCGTCAACTCCGCATCGCCACGAGCCGAACCGCGTCCTTCGAGAGAGACCTTATCGGATGAGACAGGGTTTCACGGGACGACGGAACGGGAAACGGGGGATCGGCGGCGGTCCATGGATTCCGCTACCCGGCGTGGAAAGGGTGATTGCAGGGGTGATCAGCGGCCACTGAACGCGATCATAACATGTTGTATTATATCATGTTACGCCACCTAACGCCATCGGACTGGGAAGCGGACCGCGGAACGGACGACGGGCCCGACAGCCCCGCCGACAGCCTGGGCTTCTTCGGGTTCAAGAGCCTCACCGACACCCGGCGCGTCACCGCCGGCGGCCGCGCCGTGTGGCGCCTCTCCGAGGGGATGGCGGTCACGGCCGGGTACGAGGAAGAGCGGCAGTCCGTCCGCGGCTTCAATCGGTCCTTCTCCCAGTTCGGGGAGAGTTCCGGCGACTCCGAGGACGACTGGCGGAACCGCGCCGCCCACGCGCAGTTCTCGTGGGTCCGCGACGCGCTGGCGCTCAACGCGGGCGTCAGGGCCGAGGACGACGAGCGGTTCGGGACGGCGGGCACCTGGCGGACGGGAGCGGCGTGGCGCGCCGACGCGTGGGGGACGCGCCTCCGCGTCTCGGCCGGCACCGGAATCAAGGAACCGACGTTCTTCGAGACCTTCGCCACGGGCTTTGTTACGGGAAACCCCGACCTCACGCCGGAACGCTCCACGAGCTTCGAGGGGGGGATCGACCAGGACCTCGGCGGCTCGCTGAAGCTCTCGCTGACCGGTTTCAGCCAGAATTACCGGGATTTGATCCAGTACACCGGCTCTCCGCCCGCCGAGGGCGACCCCAACTTCTTCAACGTCGCGAAGGCCCGGAGCCGGGGGCTCGAGGCGGAGGCGTCCGTGGAGGCCCGCCCGCTACGGCTCACCGGCAGTTGGACGTACCTCGACACCGAGGTGCAGGACGCCGGCTTCGACGAGGGACCCGGCGCCACGTTCGTGGAAGGCTCTGCGCTGTTACGGCGGCCGAAGCACGCCATGGCGGCGTCCGCCTTCTATCCGGTTTCGTCGCGGGTGGGGCTGGACGTGAGCCTGCGGCGCACGGGAGAACGGGAGGATCGCGATTTCTCCTCCTTCCCGGCCGAGCCCGTGACGCTTCCCGCGTACACGGTGCTCGATCTCTCGGCCAGCTTCGACATCGCCGGGCGTGGCGGAGGTCCGGGATTCACGCTCACGGTGCGCGCGGAGAACCTCCTCGACTCGGCCTACGAGGAGATCTGGGGCTTCACGGCGCCGGGTCGCGGACTGTACGTAGGCGGTCGTGTCATCCTCGGCGGGGGTTCCTGACCGGCAACTCGCCACGGGCGCGGATTCCCGGGGGCCCGCGGCGGAGGATGCCGCGGGGCCCGCCGCGTCACAAAATCACGCCGACGCGCCGGGAGAGTCTTCCACCTCGGCCAGCGCTTTCTGCAGTTCGCGCCGGGCCACGCGCGTGACCAGGACGACCACGGCGGCCGTCGCGACGAGGCCCGCCACGAGCAGCGCGGTCTGCCCCCAGTTGGCCGCGCCGCCGGACGCCTCGGCGACTTCCGCTCCGGCTGCGCCGATGTACACGTACAGGAGCGTGCCCGGAAACATCCCCACGAGCGAGGCCGCCACGTACTGGGTGAAAGTCACGCCGGTGAGGCCGTAGAAGTAGTTCTGCGCGCTGAACGGAAACACCGGGGAGAGGCGGGTGAGGAAGACGATGCGCCACCCCTGGGTCTCCACCGCGCGGTCGATGGCGCGCAGCGCCGGACGGTTGGCGAGGAGCTTCTCGACGCGGTCGCGCAGCACGTAGCGGGCGATGAGGAAGGCGAGCGCGGCCCCGATGTTCGCGCCCACGAACACGGTGAGGGTGCCGAGCGCGAGGCCGAACGTGACGCCTCCCGCGATCGTCAGCGCCGAACCCGGCACGAAGAGCACCACCGCGAGAGCGTAGAAGAGTCCGAAAAAGAAGGGTCCCAGCCACCCCAGCTCGGCGGTGGTCTCGCGCAGCCAGGTGACGAGTCGCGCGAGAAAGCCCAGTTCCTCCTCCGCTGCGGACTCCGACGCGGACTCGGATGCCTGCGCGGCCTGTCCGGGAACCGGCGAAGCCGCCACGAGCGCGGGGAGGCCGAACTCCGGACCCGCGCGGGCCGACGGGGCATCGACCGCGCACTCCACCGACCCCGGTACGAGCACCGTCAGAAGGAGCGCGATCCAGGCGGCCGCCGAACCCCGTCGCTTGTTTCGCCCCGGTCCGGGAACCACTACGGCCTCTCCAGTCGATTGTGCGCCGCGAGGATGCGCCGCACTTCGTCATGCGGGAGTCCGGGCACCGTGTTCCCGTCGCGCCCCACCATGGTCCGACCCGCAACCATCGCGTTCGTGATCGCCTCCTCGGTGGCCTGGGCGGTCGCGAGCAACAGCGGCGAAATGGCGTCGTTCGATATCATCTCGACGGTCGTGTTCTCCCCGCGGCTCCACGCCCCGCTGTTCGCCGTCGAGAATGCGATGAAGATGTCGCCGGAACCGTTCATCCCGTACCCGCCCATCCGACCGATCCCGATCGGAGCCCGGCGGGCCAGCCGCTTGAGCTGGTGCGGCAGCAGCGGGGCGTCCGTCGCGACGACGACGATGATCGACCCGAGACCGTCGAATTCGCCCGCGTCCGCCGATCCGTCCGCGCCGCCGGGCGGCGTCCAGCCGAGGAGTTCCTGCCCCACCGGCACGCCCGCGATCAGCAACTCCGGCCGGCGCCCGTAGTTGCACTGCACGAGCACGCCGACGGTGTAGTCGCCCACGAGCCGGGACGAGGTTCCGATCCCGCCCTTGAACGAATTGCAGACCATGCCGGTCCCGCCGCCGACCGATCCCTCGGTGACGGGACCCGAGGCGGCACTCTCGATCGATGCGAACACGTGTTCCCTGCCGACGTGGAACCCATTGATGTCGTTGAGCCGCCCATCCCAGGTCTCCGCCACGACGGGCAGGCTCCACCAGATGCCCGGCGCGATGGGGTGGTTCGCCTCCGCGTCCCGCGACCACTCGATGACCGCCTGGTGGACATCCCCCACGCTGTGGGTGTTGGTGATCATCACGGGACCCTCGAGGAAGCCCGATTCCTCGACCCAGGTCGTCCCCGTCATTTCGCCGTTCCCGTTCAGCGAGTACCACCCGGCGAAGACGGGTTCGTAGCTGTCCGTACGCGGGAGCACGGCCGTCACGCCCGTGCGCACGGGGCCCTCCCCGACGACGAGCGCCCCCTCCCCTTCGATGATCGTCGCATGTCCGACCCGGATGCCGGCCACATCCGTAATCGCGTTCCAGGCTCCCGGCTCCCCCGGGAACGGGATCCCGAGATCCCGCGCCCGCGGCGGGGCCTGGGCGTCGAGGGCGGCGGCGGCCAGCAGTCCGGCGGCGGCCAGCAGCGGCGCGGCCGGGCGCCGGCGGGTCGATCCCGTTCGTGGCAAAAAGAACATCGACACCTCCACGCGAGGGACTGTTATCTGAACGTGCCCTGGATCCCCAGCGTCCACAGGACGTCCGGCCGCAGACCGGCCGCCTGGATCGGGAGCAAAGCGTTCGTGACGAGAATCATGTCTCGGCCGAGCATGTACTTGAGCCCGACCGCGAGGTCGATGAAGTGGTGACCGACGTTGGGGAGGGATGACGACTCGACCGTGAGAGCCGGGGTGCCGACGAACGTGACGGGACCCGGCATCGGATGCTCCGGATCCGCCAGTTCCCAGCGAGTGATGAGGTCGGCGGCCACCGTGACGGCGTCGGACGCGTGGGCATCGAATCCCACCGTCGCGAGCACCGCGTCCCGGTCGAAGTTCCTGTCGCGCAGGTTGCCTTCGCGCAGGAGATACCCGGCGTTCAGGTGGGGCGAGAATCGTCCCCGATTGAGGGAGAGAATCGCCAGCGCACGGCCGCGGCCTTCGCCGAGTCCGAGCAGATCTTCCTCCTGGCCCGTGGGGAAGGTGACGTCCGCCAGGAGCGCCATGCCCAGGGGCGGCGGCGCGCGGCCCACGGTCGTACCCCCCATGAGGTTGACCTTCACCCGGGCGGAGATGTCGCCGATTCCCGTCGCCGACCCGCTCACGGAGTTGCTCGCCTGGAGGACCGGCGCGGCGGGCGTGCCGCCGAAACGGTGCGCGAGCGAATTGCCGAGCGACAGAATCTGGGCGTGTGCCGTCCCTCTCAGACTGGCCCGCACGACCGGCACGGAGAATCCCACGTCGAGGAAGGACGCCAGGCCGGCGCTCAGCACCGCCGTGGCAACCGTGTAGTCGAGGTCGAGATTCGTCCGCACCCGGAGCACGTCCCGCTCGAAAAAGGGCAGACCGAGTCCCGGATCCGGGCCCAGGGCCACGTCCGAATCCTCGTGGAAGAAGTTCAGCACGAGATTGTCGGTGGGCACGCCGCTGAAGTTCGTGACCTGGAACGCGGTCGCTTCGAGGCCGAGGAAGAAACGCCCCATCCCGAGGGTTTCGGCCCGCTCCGCGAAAATCGGCCCGAACGACGCACTCCGCTCTCCGTCCGACCAGATGCGGCCGCCGGCCATCGCGGTCGGAGGAAGGCTGCCGACCACGCCGGCGATCCGCCCCTGGAAGGAGAGGATGAGCGCGTCGTTCCGCGGGACCCGTTCGCGCAGGTAGTGCCGGCCGTGCTCCGTGCTGAAAACCCCGGTCTCGTCGAAGTCCGGATCGAGGCACAGAGGCACCCCGCACTGCCCGAACACGAACAGTTCCGACACGAGGTCCGTGAGCGACTGTGCCGCGGCCGGCCGGCCGGTCGCGGCCGCCAGCGCCACCATGACCATGAGCCCCGCGACGGCTCGTCTGTGCATCTCGCCTCCCATCGAGTTTCCGCTCCGGTGGCGCTGAAGGTTCGCGCAGCGGTCGGACGCGGCAAGGTGACCCGTTGACCTCCGGCGCCCTCCGCGCTCATCCTCGGGCCATGCCTTCGTCACGCCCGCGTCTGACAACAGCCGGCTCCGCACCCGCGTTACGCCGGCGCAGCCAGGATACCCACGACGTCATCATCGTCGGCTCCGGCGCGGGGGGCGGGATGGCCGCCTATGTGCTCGCCTGTCACGGCGTCCGGGTCCTGCTTCTCGAAGCGGGGCGAGACTACGATCCGGTGTCCGAGACCCCGATGTTCCAGCTCCCCGCCGACGCGCCGCTCCGGGCCGCGGGGACCGCCGACAAGCCGTTCGGCTTCTACGACGCGACGGTGGACGGGGGCTGGCGCGTTCCCGGGGAACCCTACACGAGCGCCGAAGGGGTCAACTTCATGTGGTGGCGGTCGCGCATGCTCGGGGGGCGGACGAACCACTGGGGCCGGATCTCTCTCCGCATGGGCCCCTACGACTTCAAGCCCTACAGCCGGGACGGGCTGGGGTTCGACTGGCCGCTGACGTACGACGACCTCGCGCCGTGGTACGACCGCACCGAAGCGTTCGTCGGCATCTACGGTTCGAGTGAGGGACTCGAGAACACGCCCGACTCCTCCGATGGGATCCTCCAGCCGCCGCCCGCGCCGCGCGCTTACGAACTGCTCGCGAAGAAGTCGTGCGAGGGTCTCGGGATCCCGGTCGTGCCCGCGCACCTCGCGATCCTCACCGAGGCGCAGGACGCCGAAGGCCTGTCGCGGATGCTGTGGCCGGGCAACGCGCTGGCCCGGCAGGTGACGCGCGACGCCATGCGGGGCCGCGCACCCTGCTACTGGGCGACGCCGTGCGGGCGGGGCTGCTCGATCAAGGCGAACTTCCAGTCGACGACCGTCTGCCTGCCGCCGGCGCAGGCGACCGGCAACCTCACGACGATCACGGACGCCATGGTGCGCGAGGTGACGATCGACGAGCGGGGGCGGGCCACCGGCGTACACTACGTCGACAAGAAGGCGCGCGCCGACCGCCATGCCGCGGCCCCGGTCGTCATCCTCGCCGCAAGCGCCCTCGAGTCGGCCCGCATCCTCCTCAACTCCCGCGGTTCGCTCTTCCCCGATGGCCTCGCCAACGGGAGCGGCCTCGTCGGCAAGTACATCATGGACACGGTGGGCGCCGGCGTGTCCGGCCAGATTCCCGCCCTCGAGTACCTGCCGCGGCACGCCGAGGAGGGGGCTTCGGCGATGCACATGTACATGCCATGGTGGCTGTACGGCGACCAGGCGGCGGGACGCCTCGACTTCGCCCGCGGCTACCACATCGAGTTCGGGGGCGGGCAGCGGATGCCGGGCTACGGCGCCTTCAGCGGCATCGAGCCGCTCACACAGGGGGCCTACGGACGGCGCTTCAAGGAGGAATGCCGCCGCTACTACGGTTCGTTCATGTACTTCGACGGCCGCGGCGAGATGATCCCCAACGAGGACTGCTACTGCGAGATCGATCCCGAGGTCGTCGATCAGTGGGGCATCCCCGTGCTCAGGTTCCACTGGAAGTGGTCGGACCACGAACTCAACCAGGCCCTCCACATGCAGCAGACGTTCGCCGGGATCATCGGGGAGATGGGCGGGCGCGTGCTTTCGACGGTTCAGACGGACGGCGAGCGCGCGATCCTGGCGCCCGGCCAGATCATCCACGAGGTGGGCGGAGTGCGGATGGGAGACCGGCCGGAGAACTCGGTGCTCAACCAGTACTGTCAGTCCTGGGAGGTGCCGAATCTGTTCGTGATGGATGGCGGGCCGTTCGTCTCCAACGCGGACAAGAACCCGACGCTCTCCATCATGGCGATCGCATGGCGGTCGTCGGAGTATCTCGTGGACCAGCTCCGTCAGGGGGCTCTCTGATGTCCGACCACGAACGCGAACGTGCACGGGACCTCGAACGGGAACCGGAGGCGACCGAGGGACTGACCCGCCGCCGGGCGCTGCAGGTGCTCGCGGCCGGGGCCGCCGGTGCAGCCGCGCTCTCCACGGCGGCGTGTATGGACGAGTCCGAGCCCGGACCGGCCGGTAGCGAGAACCCGACCGACCCCACCGCCTTCTCCGGCGCCACGAGCGGCGGCAACCCCCGGGCCGCCGGGACGCCGACGGACCCGGACCTCGTTTCGCCCGTCGTGTGGTGGGATCTCGTGCTGACCGAGGACGAACTCGTCACCCTCGCCGCCCTGTGCGATGTCATCATCCCCGAGGATGAGCATTCCCCCGGTGCGGCGGCTCTCGGCGCGCACGCCTTCATCGACGAGTGGGTGAGCGCGCCCTACGACGGCAACCGGGAGGATCTGACGCTCGTGCGCGGCGGGCTCGTGTGGTTGGACATCGAGTCTACCGAGCGTTTCGGGCGTCGCTTCACCGATCTGACGCTGGAGCAGAAGCACGCGATCTGCGACGACATCTGCTGGGCGGAGAATGCGGCCCCGGAGTACAGGGTCGCCGCACGCTTCTTCGACCGCGTGCGGGATCTCACGTCGACCGCGTTCTGGACGACGGTGGAGGGGATGGCCGATCTCGGCTTCGTGGGGAACCGCCCCATGCCCCGCTTCGACGGCCCGCCCCCCGAGGTTCGCGAACGCCTGGGTCTGGCCTAGTCGAACGCCTGGGTCTGGCCTGGACGCCGTCGGCGCGAGACCATGCAGGCGGGGTTTCCTTCGCAGACCTGTCCCGGAGTGAGGCGCAGCATGACGCTGAACAACAACTTCTCCCGGCGCAATTTCGTTCGGGCCTCCGGCGCCGCCGGCCTCGGATTGACGATCGTGCCCGCGCATGTGCTCGGTGGTCCCAGGCACCGCGCTCCCAGCGACACCCTGAACGTGGCCCACGTCGGAGTCGGCGGCATGGGAGGCGGCGATGTGCGCGGCATGGCGGGCGTCGGCGAGAACATCTACGCCCTCTGCGACGTGGACGAGCGCCAGGCGGCCGGCTCCTGGAGCGCCTTCCCGCGCGCCAAGCGTTACCGCGACTTCCGCGCGATGCTCTCGGAGGAGGCCGACAACATCGACGCCGTCCTCATCTCCACGCCGGACCACACGCACACCGCGGCCGGCATGATGTCCCTTTCGCTCGGCAAGCCCACGCGCATCCAGAAGCCGCTCGCGACCACGATCTGGGAGGTTCGCCAACTCGTCACCGCCGCGGAGGCGGCGGGCGTCGCCACGCAGATGGGGAACCAGGGTCACGCCCAGGACGGGACGCGGGAGATTCGCGAGTGGTACGAATCCGGAGCCATCGGCGAGATCCGGCGCGTGGAGTACTGGACGAACCGCCCCATCTGGCCGCAGGCGATCCTGCGGCCGACCGAGGCGCACCACGCCCCGCCCTGGCTGGAGTGGGACCTGTGGCTCGGCCCCGCGGCCGACCGCCCCTACCACCCGGCCTACGCCCCCTTCAACTGGCGCGGCTGGTGGGACTTCGGGACGGGCGCCCTGGGCGACATCGGGTGCCACGCGATGGACGCCGCCTTCTGGACCTTCGACCTCGGCACGCCGGAGCGGATTTCGGCGGAATCGACGACGCTGTTCCCGGAGACGGCGCCCGCGGCTTCACGCATCGAGTACGACTTCCCGGCCCGCGGGGATCGGCCGGCCGTGAAGGTCGTATGGCGCGACGGCAACCTCTCGCCGCCGCGGCCCGAGGAAGTGCCGGACGACGCGCGCTGGCCCTTCGAGTCGAGCGGGCAGCTGTGGATCGGGACCGACGGCAAGATGTTCGCGGGGATCTACGGCGAGAACCCCCGGCTGCTCGACGCCGAACGGGACGCGGAGATCCGGGCCGACCCGCCGCCGGCAAAGTACCCGCGCACGGACGGCGTGTACGCGGAGTTCGCCGGCGCCTGCAAGGACGGGCCGCCCGCCGGTTCCAACTTTGTCGAACACGCGGGACCGCTGACGGAGATGGTGCTCCTCGGCAACCTCTCGGTGCGAAGCGGCCGGGAAGTGCGGCTCGATCCGGCTACGGGCGAAATCCTGAACGGCGTCTCGATCCCCGAACGCTTCGTGAAAGCCGACTACCGTTCGGGCTGGGGGTGGTAGCGGCCCGCTGCCCGACCGCTGACGAACGTCGGCCGGTGACTCCGTGCAACTGAACGGCCTCGACTGGATCGTCCTGGCCGCGTACGGGACCGTGGCCCTCGGCGTGGGGCTGTGGTTCGCCCGACGCGCCGGCTCCGGCACGAACGAGTTCTTCC
This sequence comes from Candidatus Palauibacter soopunensis, assembly GCF_947581735.1. Lineage (NCBI taxonomy): Bacteria > Pseudomonadati > Gemmatimonadota > Gemmatimonadia > Candidatus Palauibacterales > Candidatus Palauibacteraceae > Candidatus Palauibacter > Candidatus Palauibacter soopunensis. The sequence goes on along the minus strand of NZ_CANPVT010000007.1, from coordinate 42,565 downwards.
TTGCGGGACGGAAGCTCCCCTGGTGGCTGCTGGGGACGTCGATGGTCGCGACGACCTTCTCCACCGATACCCCGAACCTCGTCACGGACCTCGTCCGCAACGGCGGCGTGAGCCGGAACTGGGGCTGGTGGGCCTTCCTCATCACGGCGATGTGCACGACGTTCTTCTACGCGAAGCTGTGGCGGCGTTCCGGCGTATTCACCGACATCGGCTTCTACGAACTCCGCTATTCGGGGCGCGCGGCGACCTTCCTCCGGGGCTTCCGGGCCCTCTATCTGGGCGTCTTCTTCAACGTCGTCATCATGGCCACGGTCACGCTCGCCGCGATCAAGATCTCGGGGGTCCTGCTCGGGGCGGACAAGTACACGACGGTGCTCGTCGCGGGCACGGTGGCGGCGCTGTACTCGGCCACGTCCGGGCTCTGGGGCGTGGTCGTCACCGATCTCCTCCTGTTCGCGATCGCCATGATCGGGGCCGTCGCGGCGGCGTCGTACGCGCTCGCGCAGCCGGAGGTCGGGGGCCTGGCCGGACTCGTCACGCACCCGGAGATCTCGCAGAACCTCTCGCTGCTGCCCGACTTCTCGGACTGGCGGACGGCGGCGATGGTGTTCGTCATCCCGATCGCGGTGCAGTGGTGGGCGAGCTGGTATCCCGGCGCGGAGCCGGGCGGAGGAGGGTACGCGGCACAGCGGATGCTCGCGGCGCGGAACGAGCGCGACTCCATGCGCGCCACGTTGTGGTTCAACATCGCGCACTACTCGCTGCGGCCGTGGCCCTGGATTCTCGTCGCCCTCGCCTCGATCGCGGTCTATCCCACGCTCGACTCCATCGGAGCGGCATTCCCCGACCTCGATCCGAGCATTCTGGGGCACGACCTCGCCTACCCGGCGATGCTCGTCTTCCTGCCGCACGGACTCCTGGGACTCGTCGTCGCTTCGCTCGCGGCCGCCTACATGTCCACCATCTCCACGCACCTGAACTGGGGGTCGTCCTATGTCGTCGACGACTTCTATCGCCGTTTCGTGGCCCCGGACCGGGACGAGGCCCACTACGTGCGCGTGGCGCGGATGTCCACCGGGCTGCTGATCGTCCTCTCCGCCGCCCTCGCGCTCTTCCTCGACAGCGCGAAACAGGCGTTCGAACTCATCCTGCTGCTGCACGCGGGGAGCGGTCTGATCTTCCTCCTGCGCTGGTTCTGGTGGCGGGTGAACGCGTGGTCGGAGATCTCGGGCATGGCGGCCTCGGCGACCGTGGCGCTCTGGTTCCCGCTCCTCCACGAGCGCGTGGGGCTGCCGGCGCTCGACCCGGCGGTCAGCCTGCTGCTGGGTGTCGGGCTGACGACGGCCGTGTGGCTCCTCGTGACGTTCCTCACCCGACCCACGGACACGGCGACGCTGCAGGGCTTCTACGATCGCATCCGCCCCTTCGCCCCCGGGTGGCGGAGGGCCGTGAACACGCAGCCGGACGCGCCCGGGAGCCTGGCCGCGGGTCTCGCCGCGTGGGGCCTCGGCTGTGTGACCGTGTACGCCGTGCTCTTCGGCACGGGGATGGGCCTGTACGGGAAGCCGGCCGCCGCGGTCGGGTTCGGACTCGTGGCCGTCGCCGCCGCCGTCGGGCTGTTTCGGGCGCTCCCCCGGGTGGGCTTCGACTGACCGAATCCGGCTGACACCGGAGCCTGCCGCTTTCCCTCGCCGCCGCCGCCGTGCGTCACGAGAGGCGCACCTCGCTCGTCCTTGATGCAGGTGCAGACGAGGAATCGCGGGAGGCAAGGATGCTGAATCACGGACTCGGGCGCGTCGTCGCGGCGGCCCTCCTGGCGGCCGGCCCGGCTTTTGCCGGAGAGGCCGCGGCGCAACTCATTCAGATCCGCACAGTGCCGGTGGCCACCGGCGACCAGTTTCTGACCACGCCCTCGGCGAACTTCGGGATCGCGGGCCTCACGTATGCGGTGGACGACTCCATCGCCGACGGCTGGTCGAACCCGGCGAAGGGCGCGCTTTTGTCCGAATCTTCGCTCCTGAGTGCTCCCGCCTACTACGGGATCTCCGACGGGGGCGGAGCCGGGTTGACGTTCCCCATCACGGGACTGATCAGGGGTGAGAACTGGTTCGGGGGCGTTACGGCCGCGATGCAGGACATCGACGCCGATGGCGACCGCCGTTTCTGGACGGCCGACCGGCTGTCCGATGTCTCGACGCGCAACCTGTATGCAGGGGGCTTTGTGGGCCGCAGGCTCGGATCCGGTGCATGGTCCGTCGGAATCGGCGCGAGCGTTGCCAACCTCCAGGCCATGGGTGGCGTGGATCGGCTCTACGCGGGTGCAGATCGGATCGACCAGTCGGGGTCCGTGCGCGACGTGAGGCTCGGAGCCTACCGCGAGTCGGGCCGCGACCGCGCTTCCGCGGTTCTCGTCCACAACGCGGTCTCGATGACCCACGACGTGACGTACGCAGACGTATCGTGGGTGCAGCCGAATTTGTTCGTCCCTCCCGAGCGCGTGGTGTCGCTGACCACCGATACGAATCTGGATCGGACGCGAACCTGGGGGCTGCAGCTCGCATGGGATCGCCGTTTGAGCGCACCCGGCTGGCGCATCGGCGCTTCCATGACGGCCAACCGGAAGTCACACCCCAAGATCCCCAACTACAACATTCAGAACATCCCCCGGGATCCGGGAAACAGCCTCGCGTGGGAACTCGGGCTCGGCGTCGCGCGCTCGCTCAACCGCACGACGGCAGGTCTGGATGTCGCGCTCCAGCCGATTTGGAGCGACACGTGGCAGGAGGCGGAGGAAGCCACGGAAACGGCGAACGGCGGCACGATACCCGCGGGCGGCAAGACGATCGAGAATCGTTTCTCCTTCCTGAACCTTCGGCTGCGCGTGGGCGTCGCGCACGAGTTCGAGAAGGTGGGACTGCGGATGGGTCTCGAGGGCCGGTCGTACGACTACACGCTCGAGCAGACGAACAACGTCGAGGACGCGTTCAGGACGCAGGACGAGTCGTGGATCGAATGGACGCCCGCGGCGGCCGCCGTCTTCCGGCTGGGGACCGCGGACCTGCACTACGGCGTGCGCCTCACGACGGGCACCGGCCAGCCGGGCGTGGCGAGCGAGTTCGCCGCGAACAGCCCGGACAGCGGAGGCGGTGAATTCGTCGTCGCCCCCGAGGGGCCGTTGACGCTGGCGGACGCCAGGGTGCTCACCCACCAGTTCTGGGTGCGCATCCCGATTCGCTGACCTTCGGCGGCGTCAGGGGTCGATTTCGAGGTGATCGACCAACAGGATGTGGCCCGGAGGGCCCCAGCCGTCGAGCGAGATCCGATCGACCCCGAGCGGAGCCTCAATGCTCACGCGCTCGGCCCGGAAGAGCGAGCGCCCTCCCGGGCGGTAGGTCGCCGTCGCCGACCCCGAATCTTTTTCGGAGACGTAGCGCGTGTCCGGAGCATGTACCCGAGCCGAGGCCGGCAGGCGTTCGCCGCCGCTCCAGGCGATCACCTCGAAGTCTTCGATGAGGTCGGGGCCGAAGAGCGTGAACGTCACATTCCTGGGACGTCCGGGGAAATCGAGGTGGATGACGCCGACTTCCAGACCCTGGTCTCCCGCGAGCGGGAAGCTCAGCGCGTGCATCGACGCGTTCCGGGGCAGGTATCCGCGCGCGTCGAGCACATGAGGCCGGGTGGCGTCCGCCGTGTAGGAGTCGAACGACACTACGACGCCCTGTTCCCGCCATTCCTCCGCCACCGCGGAGTTGGAGGCGACGGGCCGGCCATCGGCGTACGTCTCGAACTCGATCCGCTCGTACCGTCCGCTCGCGAGAGGGCCAGTTCGGGAGGACGGAGCGTCGGCTTCTTCGCCGCCTCCCGGCGCGTCCGCGGCCGCGGGCGGAGCTGAAGGCGGCGGAGCCTCGCGGAGCGCGGGCGCTTCCGCCGGACGTGGGGGCGCTGGTTCGATATCCCACCGAAAACGGAAACCGGCGGAGCGCAGCCCGGTCCAGGCGGCCACGCCGGCGACCCCGACCACGGTGAGGACGGCCAGGCCGCGCAGTACCCGCAGCGCGAAGGGCGGACGGCGCGTCCGCGCCTTCGTCAGGCCTCGACGACGCCGAGCTGCGGCCACGTCTCCCACCGGCCGCGGGTGAAGTCGGGAAAGTCGACCGGCCGGCTCCGCTCCGCCACGGACTCCTCGCTCACGGCGCACACGGCCGACAGCGCCGCGGCGTCGTACACGTTCATGTCCGTGGGCAGTCCCTCGCGCAGGCACTTGATGAGCCGGTAGTCCTCGAGATAGTCCATGCTGCCATGTCCGCGACCCGCCCCGGCCCCGGCCATCTCGCGCCACAGCGGGTGCTCGAACTCCTCGACGTAGTCCTCCGCCTCGTCCCACCGGTGTCCCTCGCTGCGGCCCTCGACGTACACCCGCTCGGGATAGCCCTGGAAGAGGCCCCGCGTCCCCTGGACGAGGTGGATCCGCGAGTACGGGCGAGGGAGGTTCGTGTCGTGTGAGACGTAGATCGTCCGGCCGAGGACGGTCTTGATGAGGGTGACGTTCACATCGCCGAGCGAGAAGGTCTCGTCACGCTCGGGCGCCCCCTCGGGGAAATGTTCGCGGGCGAACGCCTGAAGCCCGCGTGACGGCCCGCTCATCGAGACCGCGTAGTCGAAGCGGTCTCCGCGGTTGATGTCCATACAGTTGGCGATCGGCCCCAGCCCGTGCGTCGGATAGAGGTTGCCGTTCCTCGTTTTCGAGTGTTCCCGCCGCCACAGCCCCTCGCCGGTGTCGGCGAACTTGATGGCGCGCAGGTCGTGCAGGTATCCGCCCTCGCCATGCAGGATCTCGCCGAACAGCCCGAGCCGCACCATGTGGAAGACGAGCATCTCCCAGCGGCCGTAGTTCACGTTCTCCATCATCACGCAGTGCCGGGCCGCGGCCTCGGCGGTCTCTACCAGGCGCCAGCAGTCCTCCATCGTGTAGGCCGCCGGAACCTCCGTCGCCGCGTGCTTCCCGTGCTCCATCGCGGCCACGCAGACGGGCACGTGCCAGCGCCACGGCGTGGCGGTGTAGACCAGATCGATATCCTCCGCCTCGCACATGCGGATGAAGTCCGTTTCCCCGCGTGTGTAGAGAGTCGGGTCCGGGCCCCCGGCTTCGAGCACCCAATCGCGCGCACGCTCGGCGTGCTCGGGCCGGATGTCGCAGAGCGCCGTGAGTTCCACGCCCTCGATGTCGAGGAGATTGCGGACGTGGACCGAACCCATGCCGCCGATCCCGACGAAGCCGACCCGCACCGTCTCCATCGGCGGTGCCGAGAAGAGCGCCTCGGGCGCCGCGTCATCGTTCCCGGACCGTGCCGGTCGGCTGCCGGCCTCGGGCCCGCGGCAGCCGCCGAGGACTGCCGCCCCCGCCCCCAGGGCACCCAGCCTGAGCAGCGTTCGCCGGTCGACGCCCGCAGGTGTCATCTCGCCGGAGTCGTTCGATTCGCGCTTCGTCGGTTCCATCTCCACCGTCCATCTCAATGATCCGGGGTTTGCCCCGGGCTGCCGGACGTGACATATGGAATCCAACTTCGGAGCGGTGGGGAGCGGATCGCAAACATGAGGCCATACAGGACGAATCGAATGTCACGCGCGGCGACCGCGGCCGGCGTCGCGGCCATCCTGTGCCTGTCATGCGACCCGGCGCCGACGAGCCGGGACCGGCTCCTCGATGCCGCCGCCGCCATCCGGCGGCTTTCGAGCCTCGCATACGAGTACGCGTACGAGGGAACCGGGAACTCCGCGGGCTCCTACTCCGGGAGGGTGCGGCTGCTCAGGGCCGAGGGCGAGCCCCCGATCTACTGGGCCGAGCTTCGGCCGTCGCCCTCATGGACCCCCGCTCCGCAACCGGGCGAACCGCCGGCCGGCGACCCGTCCGCCGAGGCGCCCGCGCTCATCGTGTCCGGGGGAGGCGACTACGTCGCGGCCCGCGACGAGGCGCTGGCCCGGTTCAGTCACGGGACGATCTCGGGGGGCTCCGGCCATCTCGTGGCCAACGCCCCGTTCGCAGTGCTCTCGGCGTTCACGGATCCGCAGCCGTTTCAGGCGGAACTCGCGAGCGGCCTGGAACTCGTGAGCCGGGAGACGATCGGCGGCGTCCTGTGCGATGTGCTGCGCGGAACGACGACCGAGTTCGGACCTGCGCAGGTGTGGTGGCACATCGGGGTCGAGGACGACCTGCCCCGCGCCTTCCGCTGGGAGGCGGCCGACGGGAGCGGGGCCCTCGCGTTCGAGATCCGGAGCATGCTCGTCGATCTGCCGCTCACGCCCGATCAACTCGCGATCCGCATGGACCTCCTCGACTCGGCGAGCGGGGAAGTCGTTGACGAGGACGCGCGGCGGATCGAACCCGGCGTTCCGGCGCCCGACTGGACGCTCGAAACGGACACGGGCTCGCCCCTCCGCCTCTCGGACCTGCGCGGGGACATCGTCGTGCTGAGTTTCGGGGCAAGCTGGTGCGCCCCCTGCCGGGACCTCGCCGCCGCGTACGCCGCCCTTCCGGAGCGGTGGACGGCACCGGGCGTCCGGTTCTTCAACCTCAACGCGTGGGAGAGCCCCGAGGTCGATCCCGGCCCGACCGTGGGCGAATGGGGACTCGACGCGCCCCTCCTCCAGCGCGCGGAGCGGATCGCCCACGACTACAAGATCGCCTCGGTGCCGGCCCTCATCGTCGTGGATGCGGCGGGAGATATCGCGCTCGTTCGGAACCCCACGCTCGCGGATCCGGAGGCCCAGGCCGGCGAACTCGAACGGACACTCCGGACCCTCCTCGACGGGGGTCCCTGACCACCCGCCAGCGGGCTGGCCCTACTTGTCGATCGGCAGTCCGCTCGGAACCGTCGCCGGGGCCAGGTGGGACAGGTCGCGCGCCGCGTCGTCCGTCAGCGACTCGAGGAAGGCGACGAGGTCGTCCGCCTCCGCATCCTCGAAGCCGATCGGGATCAGGACCGTGTCCCGTGTCGTGAGGATCTCGTCGAAGTTGTTGAGCAGCGTGCCCCGCAGTTCGGGGTCCACCTGCGACACGTCGTAGTCCCGGAGCCGGGTGTCGATGCTGTCGTAGTGGACGACGATCGCCTTCAGCGTGGCGAACTGGCCGGCGTGGCCGTACGGCCCGGTGAGTTCGACGTTCCGCATCGGCGGCGTCTTGAAGAGCCGCCGGTGCGCCGGATCTCCCGTCACCCGCTCGCGCCCGAAGTCGTCGTTCCCGCCCGGCCCGTCGCCCAGCCCGGGGCCGATCTGCGGGATGGCCGCGTTGTGGTGTTCGTTGTTGCGGTCGTCGAACTGGTCGGTCTCATGGCACAGCATGCAGCGGATCGTCATGAAGCTCTTCGCGCCGCGCAGCGCCGAATCGCTGAGCTGGTCGTTGTCCCCCTTCAGGAACCGGTCCCACGGGGTGTCGATGAAGGTGAGTTCGGCCACGTAGAAGCCCGCGATCGCGTTCGCCGCGTGCGCGAAGGACATGTCGTCGAACGTCGTGCCCGGGTACGCGGCCTCGAACAGCGTCCGGTATTCCTCGATTTCCCCGAGCCTCGCCATGAGCGCGGCCCACACGCCGGTGAAGTCGTCGTCGGCCAGCGCCGCCAGTTCGTTGTCCTCGCCGAAGCCGCGCATCTCCTTGCGCCGCAGCACGGGGATCATGGGCTGCGCCGAGAGCGCGCCGAACTCGAACACCGCCTGCATCTCGGGCGTCAGTTGATCGCCCGCTTCCGTCGAGATCGATCCGTCCTCCAGTTCCTCCACGAACCCGTCCCAGAAGAACTGCGTCGAAAGGTGGAGGTTGAAGATGGCGGGCGAGTTGCGCGGGATGAACTCGCCCTCGGGGTGCGTCCGGTTCGGACCCAGCCCTCGTCCCCCGACGCCGATCGAGAGCGACCGGCCGTCCCCCATCGCGAAGCTGGGCAGGTGGCAGGTCATGCAGGAGATGTCCCGGTTCCCGCCCAGAATCCGGTCGAAAGCCAGCGCGCGTCCCAGTTCGACGAGTTCGGGGCGCACGGGAGGAGGAGGCTCGAGCGGGTCGAGGTTCCGGTGGTCCGCGAGGAGGCGCACCGTGTCGATGAGCATCGCCCGCACGACCTCGGGGGGAGGCGGCGGCGGGGGCGGCGGCGGTGCCGGCGGAGGCGCGGGCGGTACAGGCGGCGGGACCGGGGGCGTAACGGAGCCGTCCCCACAGGCGGCAAGGCCGACAAGGAGTCCCGTGGCCACGAAGGCGAGCGCCTTCCGAGTGCGATTCAGCATGCGGGAGATATATGCACCGGGGTCGCGAAAAGCTCCCGTCAGGGGCTTTCCACGGTGATTCGCACATCCATCATGTACTCGTGGTAGCGGCAGAAGAACACGTACTCGCCCTCGATCCTGGGACGGTATTCCCAGATCGTGCCGGGCCGCAGATCGTCGCTGTCCTCCGCGTTCGCGCCTTCGGGGACCTTGCTGAACTCCACCCGATGGATGTTCGTGCCGTTCTGCGTCCATGTGATGACCGCGTGCCGCTGGACCGTCACGTGGGCTTCCTGATCGTGATTCCCGTCGGGATCGACGAACGTGTCGTCCTGGATGTCGAAGTTCGCGTCCGACCCGAAAGGCGCTTCCACCCGGGTCGGCGGGGGCGGGGGCGGCGGCGGGGGCGGGGGCGGCCCGACGGGCGGAGGCGGCGGAGCCGGAGGCGGCTCGACGGGCGTGCCGACCGGGCCCTCGCCCGAACCGCCACCCCCGCAGTTGAGGGCTACGCCCATCGCAAACAGCAGGGCTGGCCAACGACCCTTCATTCAAGACCCTCCTGGGGGTACCGCGCCCACGATCCGACCTGAAAAAATGAAACGGCCCGCGTGCCTCAGGCAAGCTCCGCCGGCTCGCGAGCGGCCCCGGCGTTGCTGCGGGGCCCGATCCGTTCAAGATTCGCCGGCATGCGAACCCTACCCGATATCCGCCCTGTGACGCCCGTCATCGGCGCCGAGGTCGATGGCGTGGATCTCGCCGCCCTTGATGATGACAGTTTCGAGACCATCCGCGATGCGCTGATGGCGCACTGCGTCCTCTTCTTCCGGGACCAGGACATCTCCATCGAGAGCCAGAAGGCGCTGGGGGCCCGGTTCGGCGAACTCGTCGAGCACCCCAACGAACCCGGCATCGAAGGACATCCGGAGGTGTTCCGGATCCATGCGGACGAGAACTCGCTGCGGGCGACGGGAGAGCGCTGGCACTCGGACGTGTCGTGCGACCCCATGCCGCCGATGGGTTCGATCCTGCGCCTGCACACGGTGCCCGGGAGCGGCGGCGACACGCTGTTCGCGAACATGTACGCCGCCTACGAGGCGTTGTCGGACCGCATGAAGGCGCTGGTCGATGGCCTCACGGCGGTCCACGACGGCGGCCCGTTCTACCGTGAGGTGAACCGGCTCATCGGGCGCGACGACGGGGGCCGCTCGTACCCGTCGGCGGAGCACCCCGTCGTCCGCACGCACCCCGTGACGGGGCGGAAGGCGCTGTTCGTGAACGAGATGTTCACGGTCCGCATCGTGGACCTCCCGCGGGGCGAGAGCAGCGGGCTGCTCGACTTCCTCTACCGGCACGTACAGCGGCCGGATTTCCACTGCCGCTTCCGCTGGCGCCCGCACTCCGTCGCCTTCTGGGACAACCGCTGCACGCAGCATCACGCGATCTGGGACTACTTCCCCGCCGTGCGCTCCGGCTATCGCGTCACGATCCGCGGCGAACGCCCCGTCTAGAGTCAGGAGTTCGGACCATGCTGAAACGCACCCCGATTTCGCTCATTGTTCTTGCTACGGCGGCGATTCTCGGGGCCTGTAGCGGCGCCGACCCCGAATCCTCACCCGGGGAGGCGACCGGCGCGCCGGCCCTCGCGATCGTCGGCGCGACCGTCGTCGATGGCTCAGGCGCCGAACCGGTGCCCGACGCGACGGTGGTGGTCCGGGGCGGGCGCATCGAGTCCGTGGGACCGTCGGCGGAGGTCGAGGTTCCGGCGGACGCCGAGGTCCTGGACGCGGCCGGGAAACACCTCGTCCCCGGTCTAATCAACGCGCACGGCCATGTGGGCGCGACCCTCGGCCTCGAGGGCGGGCACTACTCGCGGGAGAACGTCCTGCGCCAACTGCGGCTGTACGCAAGCTACGGCGTCACCACCGTCGTGAGCCTCGGTGGGGACGAGCCCGCCGGTGTCGAGGTGCGCGACGAACAGGACGTGCCGTCGCTCGACCGGGCCCGGCTCTACGTGGCGGGTGCCGTGGTGGCGGGGATCACGCCGGGGGCCGCGCTCGAGATGGTGCACGGGAACGCGGCGATGGGGGTCGACTTCATCAAGATCCGGGTCGACGACAACCTCGGCAGCACGTACAAGATGACGCCGGACGTGTACGGGGCGGTGGTCGAGGGGGCGCACGAACTCGGGCTTCCGGTCGCGGCGCACCTGTTCTACCTCGAGGACGCGCACGGGCTGCTCGACGCCGGGGCCGACTTCATCGTGCACAGCGTCCGCGACCGGGACGTGGACGACGCGCTTGCGACGCGGCTCATCGAAGCCGGTGTCTGCTACTCGCCGACGCTCACGCGCGAAGTCTCGACTTTCGTGTACGAGAGCGAGCCGGAGTTCTTCTCGGATCCCTTCTTCCTTGCCTCCGCCGAGCCGGCCGTGCTCGAAGCCCTGCGCGCCCCCGAGAGCATGGCGCGCTACCGCGAGAGCGAGTCGGCCCAGCGCTACAAGGAGGCGCTCGCGCAGGCCCAGGAGAACCTCGGCGCGCTGTCCGACGCCGGCGTGACGATCGCGATGGGCACGGACACCGGTCCGCCCGCCCGCTTCCAGGGCTACTTCGAGCACATGGAACTCGCGCTCATGGCGGAGTCCGGCATGTCGCCCATGGAGATCCTCGTCGCCTCCACGGCCGACGCGGCGCGCTGTGCGGGGCTTGAAGGTGTCGGCACGATCGAGGCCGGCAACTGGGCGGACCTCATCCTCCTCAATGCGGATCCCCTGGAAGGCGTCGAGAACCTGCGCGCAATCGAATCCGTCTGGATCGCCGGCAACGAGGTGCCGTCGGTCTCCGGCTAGCCCGGGCTCCGTTCGCGGAGGTCGATGATCGGGGTGGCGTCTTCGGGGATCGTTCCCGGCTCGACGGTGCGGACTTCCACGCGGAGCCGGGTTACTTCGCGGAGGCGGGCGGCGAGTTCGTCGAGGTCGGGCAGTCTGTCCCCCCTGGGCTCGATGGAGACCGTGAGGATGTCGCGATGGTCCTGCTCCGTGACGGCCCCCTGGTAGCGCCGGACGCCGGGGGCGCCGACGAGGGCTTCCGCCAGTTGCCGCGGATGGACGAACATGCCGCGCACCTTCACGCCTTCACCGGTCCGGCCCAGGAAGCCCGCCAGCCGGGGGGAGGTCCGCCCGCAGTCGCACGCGTCCGGCCGGAACGCCGATAGGTCGCCCGTGCCGAAGCGGACGAGCGGGTAGACCGGGTTGGCGCTCGTGACGACGACCTCCCCCGGCCCGCCGGGCTCGCACGGCTCGCGCGTGCCGGGGTCCAGCACTTCGACGACGATGCCCGGCGCGACGTGCCACCCGTCCTTCGCTTCGCATTCGTAGCCGATGGCCCCGGCGTCGGCGGTCCCGTACGCCTGGAAGACCGAGACTCCGTGGCCCTCCTCCAGCAGCCTGCGGAGATCGTGGGGCAGGGGCGCGCCGCTGACGAGCGCCCGGCGGAAGGTGGACCGGATGCCCTCGTCGCGCCCGCGGTCGAGCAAGGTCAGGAGGAACTGCGGCGTCCCCACGTAGCCGGCGGCACCAACCTGCGACGCGAAGGCCGCCTGGGCCGACGTGTTCCCCACCCCACCCGCCACGACCACGCACCCCACGGCGCGCAATCCCGCATCCATCATGTGACCGCCCGGGGTCAGGTGATACGAGAAGGTGTTGAGCACCACGTCGCCGCGCTCGAATCCTGCCGCTCGGAACGCCGGGGCCATGCGCCAGTAGTCCGAACGCTGGCCCTCGGGGTCGTTGATCGGGCCGGGGGACCGGTGGATGCGCCGGAGGACACCGAGATCCACGCCCAGCATCCCGCCGAAAGGCGGCTGGGCCGCCTGCAGGTCCGGCAGGTCATCCTTGGCGAGGACCGCCACTTCCCGCAGCCCGGCCATGCCGCGCGTTTCCGGGTGGGCGATCCCGGCCGCCCGAAGGCGTACGCCGGCTTCTCCGCTGCGCTCGAGCGCCAGGCGGACGGCCGCGTCCGCCAGCGCATCCTGCGCCGCATCCCAGTCGGGTGGCGCTTCCGCGGCATCCACGGGACGACGCCGCGCCGTGCTCACGACAACCACCGCTTGCGGCGGCGATAGTGCTTCACGTCGCGATAGGAACGGCGTCCGATCTCGCTCAGACCGAGGTAGAACTCGCGCACGTCCTCGTTCTTCCCCAGTTCCTCCGCTGGCCCCTCCAGCACAACACGGCCCGACTCCATGACGTACCCGAAGTCCGCGACGGAGAGGGCGAGGCGCGCGTTCTGCTCGACGAGAAGAATGGTCGTGCCCTCCTCTTCGTTGATCCGCCGGATGATGCCGAAGATCTCCTGCACGAGAATCGGCGCGAGCCCCAGCGACGGCTCATCGAGCAGCATGAGCCGCGGGCGGGCCATGAGCGCGCGCCCGAGGGCGAGCATCTGCTGCTCGCCGCCCGACAGATAGCCCGCCCACTGGCGCTTCCGTTCCGCCAGCCGCGGAAAGTACCCGTAGACGCGCTCCAGATCCGCCGGCACGCCGCCGCGGTCGCGTCGCGTGTGCGCGCCAGCGAGCAGGTTCTCGTGCACGGTGAGGTGCTCGAACACGTGCCGCCCCTCGACGACCTGGAAGATCCCCCGACGCACGATGCGATCGGCGGGAAGGCCGTGAATCTCGTGTCCGTCGAAGCGGATCGATCCGTCCGTGACCTCGCCGTCCTCGACCTTGAGAAGGCCTGAAATCGCCTTGAGCGTCGTCGTCTTGCCGGCGCCGTTGGAGCCGAGGAGGGCGACGATGTGCCCTTCCGGCACTTCCAGGGAGAGTCCGCGCAGGACGAGGATCACGTCGTCGTAGAGGACCTCGACGCTGTTGAGTTCAAGCAAGGCGCTCACCGAGCTCAAGGGGCTGTGAGGACTTCCGTCAGCGGGGTCCATCTTCCGTCTTCGGCGCGGAAGAGCCGGAGCCCCTTCGACCCCCGGTGGTCGCTGGGCGTGAAGGTGAGCGGCGGGCCGGCGCCGCCCGTCTCGAGCCCGTCGATCGTCTCCAGCGCCCGCTTGATGTTCTCGCCCGTCAGTTCCTCTCCAGAATCGAGCACCCGCCGGATCCCCTCGACGAACACCGCCATCGTCCACCACCCCTGCGTGTACGCGTTCGTCTTGTCCCCGTAGTCATCGTCCCGGGACTCGAGATAGTCGCGGATGTCCCGGATCCCCGGCACGTCGGCCGTAAGCGGCGCCCAAGGGATCGCCCCGACCACCCCTTCGGCCGCGTCCTCCGCGAGCCTCCACAGGAGCGCGTTGGCGCACCAGTTCAGGCACACGAAGGTGGCGTCGATCCCCAGTCCCCGCGCGTTCCGCAGGGCCACGGCCGCCGGCGCGGAGGTGTTCTGGAACACCACGTACGTCGCACCCGACTGGCCGATGCGGGTGAACTCCGCCGTGTAGTCGGTCGCACCGCGCGGCATCTCGTAGGGCGTGACGTCGACGCCGATCTCCCGCGCGTAGTCCTCGCCCCCCTGCATCCAGGGCGACAGGCCGAAGGGACTCGCGTTGTGCATGAACGCGACCCGCGCGTTCCCTTCCCCGCCGTTCGCCCGGTGGTCCTCCGCGATCCAGCGCAGCACGATCCTGAACTGGTCGCTGTAGCTCGTCGCCACGAGGAAGTTGTAGGGCGATTCGTGCGCGTCGCCGAGCACGTGCGAGAGGGAGGCCGACGAGAACGGGATCCGGTCCTCGGTGATGCGCAGCCGGAGCGCCTCCGTGTCGCCCGTCCCCCAGCCCATGAAGATGAGGGCGCCCTCCTGCACGAACTGCGTGTACAGCTGCTCGGCCCGGTCGACCTGGTAGCCGTAGTCCTGGTAGATGAGCCGGATCGGCCGCCCCCCGACGCCGCCGCGCGCGTTGAGCCACTCGACGTGCCCCTGCACCGCTTCGGCGTAGTCGATCCCCACATCGGCCGTCGGACCTGTGAGGTCGAAGATGGCCGCGATCAGGATCTCGTTTTCCGCCCGCTCTCCCGAACCCCCGCATGCGGCGAACGCCAGGGACAGGGCCAAACAAACCGCGACGGCGGCGGTGAAAGCGGATCGGCTGCGGCGCATATCCGGAGACCTCTTCCTGTTCTTGAAGCCTGCCGACTTCGGAGCGATCAGCGGCCCTCTCCGCGGCGGTACGCGAAGGGCCACACGTAGAAGTAGTCTTTCACGTTGCGCCACAGTTTGGACAGGCCCTCGGGCTCGAACACGAGGAAGAGGATGATGACGAGCCCGAACGCCGCCTGCTGTACGCTGGGCAGGAGGGCCGCGACCGCGGGCGCCGACTGCTGCAGTTCCCGTCCCGCCGTCGCGATCATGGCGGGAAGGAGGGTGATGAGCGCTGCCCCGAACAGCGAGCCGCGGATCGTCCCCAGTCCTCCGACGATGATCATGGCCAGGTAGAGGACGCTGGTCTCGAGTGTGAAGCGCTCCCACGAGATGATGTTGCGGTAGTACGCCGTGAGGGCGCCGGCGAGCCCCACGAAGAACGACGAGGTCGCGAAGGCGAGGAGCTTGGTTCCGAACACGTTCACGCCCATGACGCTCGCAGCGATGTCCTGGTCGCGGACGGCGACGAACGAGCGGCCGATGCGCGAGCGGAAGAGGTTCGCGGTGAAGAGCGCCGTGACCCCGGCCAGGGCGATGCCGAGCCAGTAGAAGCCGAAGTCCGTGTTCAGACGCTGCCCGAAGAGCCGCGGGGCCGGGACGACGACGGCTTCGACCCCTCCGGTGAGCGCGGGCCAGTGCGTGACGACCCACTCGACGATCTCCTGGGCGGCGAGCGTGGAGATCGCGAGGTAGAGCCCCTTGAGCCGCAGCGACGGGAGGCCGAAGAAGACGCCCACCGCCGCCGTCGCGAAGCAGGCGGCCACGATGCTCACGCCCCACGGCAGGCCCAGCCTCAGCGTGAGGAGCGCGGAGGTGTACGCGCCGACGGCCATGAAGGCGCCCTGCCCCAGCGAGACCTGACCGGTGTAGCCGACGAGGATGTTGAGGCCCAGCGCGCCGATCGTGGCGATCGCGATCTGGTTCGCGAGGTTGAGCCAGTAGGGCGACGCGAGGAACGGGAAGACGAGGAGCGCCGCCATGAACAGCCCGAGCCGGAGGCGCTCCGCCGGCACCCGCCGGAGCCCCATGTCCGTTCGATAGTCCGTGTGAAAGACGCCGCTCTCCACGCGATTCTCCTATACGCGCTCGATGATTTCTCTGCCGAAGAGTCCGTACGGGCGGACCATGAGGACGACGATCAGCACGACGTAGGGGACGATGAGGTTGAGCCCATGGCCGATGTAGCCGCCCGCGTAGAACTCCAGGAGGCCGATGATCGCGCCCCCGACGACCGCCCCGCGGATCGAGTCGAGTCCGCCCAGGATCACGACCGGGAAGACGCGCAGGCCGATCTGCGCGACGTTCGGGGTCACGCCGACGATGTTGCCGAGCATGATCCCGCCGATGGCGGCCGTCACCGCCGCCAGCGCCCACGCGGTCGCGAACACGCGCGGGATGCTGATTCCCATGCTGAGGGCGGCCTGCTGGTCGTCCGCGATGGCCCGCATGGCGATCCCGCTCCGCGTGTGCCGGAAGAAGAGGGCGAGTCCGGCGAGCAGCGCGAGCGCCAGCGGGATCGCCACCAGGCGGTCCGCGCTCACGACGGCCGATCCGAGCATCACTTCGCCCTCGGGCAGGAAGGACGGGAAGGTGCGGGGCTGCGGTCCCCAGATCGCGTGCACGACCGCGCGCAGGACGCTCGAGAGGCCGATGGTGACCATGATCATCGAGATGATGGGCTCGCCGATCAGCGGTCGGAGCACGGTGCGCTCGACCGCGACACCGATCCCTGCCGCCACGAGCATCGTCAGCAGGACGCCGGCGGTCCACGGGAGCCCGATCTGGACGAGGGAGAAGAAGATGAGATAGGTCCCGAACAGGAGGAGGTCCCCCTGCGCGAAGTTGATGACGTCGCTCGCCTTGTAGATGATGACGAAGCCCACCGCGGCGAGCGCGTAGATCATGCCCGTGCCCAGGCCGGCCACCGTGAGTTGCAGGAACTGGTCCACGGTCACTTCGCTCCGTCGAGCCGCTCGATCCGCAGATCGTGCTTCACGCGGGCCGTGCGGCCATCCTGGTAGGTGATCTCCATCTCCACGGTCACGGAATCATCCCCCCCGTACAGCGCCTCGATCAGGGACCCGAAGCGCTCGGCCACGAAGCGGCGGCGCACCTTCCGGGTCCGCGTGAGTTCGGCGTCGTCCGCGTGCAGCTCCTTGTGCAGCAGGAGGAAACGCCGGACGCGGGCCGCTTCGGGCACGTCCCCGTTCACCGACTCGACGTGCGCCCGCACCAGGTCGTAGACCTCGGCCTTCTGCGACAGGTCCGTGAACGTCGTGTAGGCGAGCTGGCGCCGCTCCGCCCACTGGCCCGCGTTCTCGAAGTCGATCGCGATGATCCCGGCCACGTACGGGTGCTCGCCGCCGAACACCACCGCCTCGCTCACGTAGGGGCTGAACTTGAGCAGGTTCTCGATGAACTGGGGTGAGAACGTCGTCCCGTCCGCGAGCGACATCACGTCCTTCAGCCGGTCGACGACGACGAGGTGGCCCTCATCGTCGAAGTACCCCGCGTCGCCCGAGTGCAGCCAGCCGTCCACGAGCGTCTCGCGCGTCGCCTCCGGGTTCTCGAAATACCCCTGGAAGACGGCCGGCCCGCGGGTCAGGATCTCCCCATCCCCCGCCACCCTCACATCCATCCCGGGCAGCGGCTCCCCGACCGTCTGGTACCGGATGTCCCCGTCCCGGTGCAGCACCGAGATCCCGGCGACCTCCGTCTGCCCGTAGATCTGCTTCAGGTTCACGCCCAGCGCGTGGAAGAAGCGGAACACGTCCGGCCCGAGCGCGGCCCCGCCGGTGTAGGCATCGCGCAGGTGCCTCAGGCCGAGCTGGTTCTTGATCGGACGCATCGCGACCGTCTCCGCGATCCCTCGCCGGAAGCGCCGCCAGACGCCGGGCGTCCGCCCCTCGAACGCGTCATCGGCGGCTTCCCCGCCGACCCCCATGGCCCACCCCTGGATGCGGCGCTTCAGCGGCGTCGTGTCCTCCACCATCACCTGCACCTCGGAGACGAGGTTCTCCCAGATGCGGGGCGGCGAGAACATCACGCGCGGCCCGACCTCGCGGAGGTCCTGGCGCACGGTGCCCGGTTCCTCGGGAAAGTTCACCGGGAAACCGACCAGAACGTGGCGGGAGACGGTCATCATCTGCTCTCCGATCCAGGCGAGGGGGAGGAACGAGACGAACTCGTCCTCCGCCTCCATCGGGTCCACGTCCTGCAACTGAGCGGCCATGCTGAGCAGGTTCGAGTGCGAGAGCACGGCGAGCTTGGGCTTGCTCGTCGTCCCCGAGGTCGTGCACAGGAGCGCGGGATCGTCGGCCCGAACCGCCCCCAGGGCGGCCGTGTACTCGTGCGGCATCGCCTGGTCGTGCTCGGCCCCGTGCCGCTCCACATCCGGAAAGGCGAGAAGCCCGGGCGCCTCGTAGCGGCCCAGCCCGCGCGGATCGTAGTAGATGATATGCTCGAGTCCGGGCAGCGCCTCGCGAACGTCGAGCACCTTGTCGACCTGCTCCTGGTCCTCCGCGACCACGATCCGCGCCCTCGAGGCCGCGAGCAGATACTCCAGTTCCGTGGCGACCGCGTCCTGGTAGAGGCCGAGCGGCAGCGCCCCGAGCGACTGCGCCGCCAGCTCGCTGATGACCCATTCGGGACGGTTGTCGCCCACGATCGCGATCCGGTCGCCGCTCTCGAGACCGAGTTCGCGGAGCCCCATCGCGAAATGACGCACGCGCTGCGCGTATTCGGCCCACGTGATGCTCTGCCAGATCCCGAATTCCTTCTCGCGCATGGCCACGCGGTCGCCGCGGTTCGCCGCCTGCAGCCGAAGGAGCCCCGGCAGGCTCCCGTCCACGAATCCGATGCTCATGCCTCGCTCATGCCTCGCTCATGCCCCGCCCACGAGACGCCTTCGGCCGCGGTTTCCCCGTGGCCCAGATACGCCTCGATCACGCGAGGATTCGCGCGGACCTCGGCCGGTGAGCCCTCGGCGATGACCTGCCCGAACTCGAGCACGATCACGCGCTCGGAGATGTCCATGATCACGTCCATGTCGTGATCGATGACGACCGGCGTCGTCCCCCATTCCTCGTGCACGTCGAGGATGAAGCGGGCCATCGACTCCTTCTCCTCGGAGTTCATCCCGGCCAGCGGTTCGTCGAGGAGCAGGATCTCGGGGTCGAGCGCCAGGGCGCGGCCGAGTTCCACGAGCTTCTGCTGTCCGTAGGGGAGGTTGCCGACGACGGCGTGCCGGATCGGCTCCAGGTTGAGGAAATCGATCACTTCCTCCACCCGCATGCGGTGCCGGATTTCGCGGCGCCGCTGGGGACCCCAGAAGATGCCGCCCGAGAGGACCCCGCCCCGCATGTGGACGTGGCGCCCGAGCATGATGTTGTCGAGCGCGGTCATGTGCTTGAAGAGTTCGATGCTCTGGAAGGTGCGCGCGACGCCGAGCCGGGCGATCCGGTGCGGCTGCAGGCGGTGGAGCGCATGCGACCGGCCCGAGGCGTCCCGCAGCACGATCGCGCCCTCCGTGGGCCGGTAGAGCCCGGAAACGCAGTTGAGCACGCTCGTCTTGCCCGCCCCGTTCGGGCCGATGAGCGCGAGGAGTTCGCCGCCGCGGATGTCGAGGCACACGTTCTCGAGCGCCGTCACGCCCCCGAAGCGGAGGGTGACGCCGTCCAGATGTACGGTGGCTCGGCCGTCGGGCTCGTTCATGTCGGCGCCTGCCGCGGCTCGGGACCGTTCGGGAGAACCCCGGGGGAAAACGGGAAGTAGTTGACGAGCGGGCCTCCGGCAATCCTTATGAACATATGATGCGTCCCCGACCGCGCTCCGCCCCGATCCTCGCCGCCGCGCTGACCGCCGTGCTCGCCGCCGTCGCCGTGACGGGCATGACGGCGCGATCCGACTCGCCGCCGGACGCGGCCGCCGGGGAGGCGAGTGCTTCGGCCCTCAGCGAGCGCGCGGCGGCGCGGGACCGGCTCCTCGAGCGCGAGCCGGGGCTGGCCCAGGCCGTGTCGGAATGGGGCCACGACTTCTACTTCACCCGCGCCATCTACTCGAGTTTCCGCGGGTGGGGACGGGGAGGGGGACGCTGGGCCACGGATTTCCCAAAGGCGGACCGCCAGTTCCTCTTCATCCTCCATCGCCTGCTCACGATGCTGGACCTGCACGAGTGGGAGAACCCGATCTCGCTCGCAGACCCCGAACTGCGCCGCTTTCCCTTCCTCTACATGCTCGAGGTCGGCTACATGAACCTCTCCGAGGCCGAGATCGAGGGTCTCCGGGGGTACCTGGAGGCGGGTGGATTCCTCGTCGTGGACGATTTCTGGGGAGAGGAAGCTTGGTCCAACTTCGAGTACCACATGTCGCGCATCCTGCCCGGCCGCCGGATCGAGCCGATTCCGATGGACCACCCGATCTTCCACCAATTCTACGACATCGACGCCGTCATCACGGTCCCGAGCGTGTACAACGCCATGAGGGGCCGGTACGAGGAATGTTGGGGACCTTGCACGCCCACGGTCAGCGGGATCTTCAACGACCGCGGTGAGCTGATGGTCGTCGTCAACCACAACACGGATCTGGGCGACGCGTGGGAGTGGTCGGAGAACCCGTACTACCCGATCGACCGGTCGACCTACGCCTACGAACTGGCCATCAACTACATCATCTACGGCCTCAGCCACTGATGGGGCCGATCTCCCGGCGGCGGTTCGGGAGGCTCGCCCTCGGCATCGCGGGGGCGGCGGCGACCCCTTGGCCGCTCCGCGCCCTGCGGCGCCAGCGACTGCTCGTGGACGGAGAACGGCTCAACCGCCGCCTCGCCGAACTCGCGCGCTTCAGCAGCGCCGGGGAGGGCACGACGCGGCTCGCCTACAGCGACGAGGACCTGGCGGCGCGCGCCTGGCTCTCGGACATCATGTCCGACCTGGGCCTCGAGGTGCACGTGGACCGGGCCGCCAACCTGATCGGACGCCGGCGCGGCACGGACGCCTCGCTCGCCCCCATCCTCCTCGGTTCCCACATCGACTCCGTCCCGGCGGGCGGCAGCTACGACGGACAGGTCGGCTCGATGGGCGCGCTGGAGGCGGTCGCGACGCTCGTGGACGCGAACCGGGAAACTCGGCACCCGCTGGAACTCGTGATCTGGGCCAACGAGGAGGGCGGCAAGACCGGAAGCCGCGCGATCGCGGGCGAGACCCTGCCCTGGGAGGTCGACATCGTCACCGCGAGCGGGTTCTCGATCGGCGAGGGCACGGAGCGCCTGGGCGGCGACCTCACGGACCTGGCCGCAGCCCGGCGGGAGGCCGGCAGCCTGGCGGCCTACCTCGAGCTGCACATCGAGCAGGGGTTCGTCCTCGACCGGGGCGGACTCGACATCGGCGTCGTGCAGGGGATCGTCGGCATCCGCCGCTGGATGGTGACCGTCGACGGTTTCGCGAACCACGCGGGCACCACGCCCATGGACATGCGGCAGGACGCGATGGTGACGGCCGCGCGCATCATCGATGCCGTGCACGTGACGGCGCGGGAACTGCCCGGGCGGCACGTGGCCACGGTCGGCCGCCTGACCGCCGAGCCCGGCGCGCCGAACGTCATCCCGGGGCGGGTCACCTTCAGCCTCGAGATCCGGGACCTCGCCATGACGGACATCGACGCCGTGTTCCGGGCCATCCGGGGGCGGGCCGAGGAGATCGCGGCGGCGGACGGCACGACGGTCTCCGTCGAGCAGTTCTACGAGAGCCGCGCGGCGCCGACCGATCCGCGCCTCCGGGACATCATCGAGGCGGAGGCCGTCGATCTCGGCCTCACGGCGCTGCGCATGCCGAGCGGGGCGGGCCACGACGCGCAGAGCGTCGCCCTGCTGGGGCCGGTGGGGATGATCTTCGTGCCGAGCCGCGACGGCATCAGCCACTCGCCGCTCGAGTTCACGGAGCCGGATCAGATCACGGCGGGGACGAACGTGCTGCTCCGGACGCTGCTCGCGGTCGAGGGGGGGGGGGGGGGGTTTGGGGGGGGGGCGGCCCCCCCCCGCCCGCCCCCGGCGGGGGGGGCCCCCCGCCCGGCCGGCGGGGGGGGGGGGGCGGCGGGTGGGGGCCCCCCCCCCC
>NZ_CANPVT010000007.1:0-21057 GCF_947581735.1 Candidatus Palauibacter soopunensis | reverse complement strand
TGCAACCCCCCCGCGCGGCGTGTCTCGTGGGCGCGGGGGTTTGGCGGGGGGGGCGGGGGGGCCGGGGGCGGGGCGGGGGGCGGGGGGGTGGGGGGGGTTTTTTTTGGGGGCCCCCCCGCGCCACCCTTCCGCGGCCGGCCGTCAGTTGCCGATCACGCCCTTCGAGATGCGCATGGCGACGAGCATGTTCGGCACGTCCACGACCTCGGAGATCTTGAGGTCTCCGGCCATCGACGCCAGCTGATAGGCCTCCTGCCGGGACAGGTCCCGCGAACTCACCAGGTAGTCGATCATCGCCTCGACGGCGTTTCGCGCCGCCTCATCGATCGTGGGCGCGAAGCCCGTCACCGCATAGAATTCATCCGTCTCGTAGTGGGGCGACGGGATCGGCCCGGCGCCCTTGATGACCTCCAGTTCGTAGACCACGCGCAGCGGTCCCTCGATCGCCGTGCCGCCCACCTCGCCGTCTCCCTGCGCGATGTGCGGGTCGCCCATCGAGAAGAGCGCGCCTTCCACCAGAACGGGGAAGTACACGGTCGTGCCCTCGACCAGGTCGCGGTCGTCCATGTTGCCGCCGTTCTGGCGGGGCGGGATGGTCACGAGCATCGAATCGGTGTCCGGCGCCACCCCCATCACGCCGGGGAACGGTCGCAGCGGGATCCGGATCCCGGGCGCGAAGCCGACGCTCGTGTCCCCCGGCTCGAACTCGAAGATCCTCAGGTACGGGTCGGGAAACCGGTCGGCGAGGAAGCCGAATCCGGGGACGTTCGCGACCCAGCCCCAGTCGCCGAGTTCGATCTCGTGCAGCGTGACGGCGAGGAGGTCGCCCGGCTCGGCGCCCTCGACGTACACCGGCCCCGTCAGCGGGTGGATCGGGTCGAAGCTCAGCGTGGCGAGGTCCTCGACCGTGGACTCCGGCGTCAGTTGCGCGTCCGACGCCTCCTCCAGGTAGGCCTCGATGACGGCGCCCGACTCCACCGTCAGGATCGGCGGAATCGTCCGGCTCCAGCGGTTGTGCGTCTGGTCCGCCGTCAGCGTGTGCTGCGGCTCCGGCCCGGGCGCTCCTCCTTCTTCGCCGCCGGCACCCGCCGCCGCCGAGTCGGTGCCGCCGTCGGGCGCGCAGCCCAGCGCGACGACGAGCGCGAGGAGCGGAACCCGGGCGGAGACCCTGCCGGCCGCCATCACTCTTCGTTCGCGACCGTGAAGTGGACCGTGTCGACGACGGGCGGATCGAGCGGGATGTGCGCGGGGTTGGCCACGACGGCGATGAGGCGGTGCTCTCCGGGCGCGAGTCCCTCCAGCATGTACTCGGTGCTCCCATCCCCCATGTGGATGATCTGGGGGTCGTTCTGCGGGATCAGGTCGGAGAGCGGCGTGAGTTCCACATCGACGTACAGGTGATGGTGACCGGTGCCGACGACCGGCGGCGTGATGGAGACGATCTCGATCCCGTCCGTCTCCATGACGACCATGACATCCGGGCCGACCGTCGCGCCTTCTTCCGGCTGCGTGATGCGGACGGTGACGGCCGACTCGGCGGGCATCTCTTCAGCCGGTTCCGCGGCCATCTCGGTGTCCTCGGCTTGTTCTCCTCCCCCGCAGGCGATGGCGAGCGAGAGCGGGGCGATGAAGGCAACGGGGATCCATCTCGGGCGCGGGAAACGCATGAAACCTCCTGGACGAACGATCCGTCGATGCGACACGGCTTTGGGACTCGCAGATTAGGGAAACGAACCCCCGTGCGCGAGACGCGTGGCGCGACGCCGCACCGCATACAACGTTTCCGCTGTCCGCATGTTCTCAAACACAGAGCCGGAATTAACGAGGGGAAAAAGGCGAGCGCATGTCGTTCAGTTCAGGTCCGGAGCGCTGATGAGGTCACGTGCGGCCCTCCTTGCGCTGAGCATCTTCCTCGCGCCCTTGGATCGGGCCGCGGCGCAGGAACCCCTGGCGCCGCCGATGCCGGGCCCCATGCCCCTGGGCGCGGCGTGTGTCGTGCCGGATTCCATCGGGGACGGCCTCCGCCGCATCGCGCGGCGGGTTGGCGACGCCGTCGGCGTTTCTGCTCTGCACGTCGAGTCGGGCGCCCGGATCTCGTTCAACGGAGA
Source organism: Candidatus Palauibacter soopunensis (assembly GCF_947581735.1). Taxonomy (NCBI): domain Bacteria; kingdom Pseudomonadati; phylum Gemmatimonadota; class Gemmatimonadia; order Candidatus Palauibacterales; family Candidatus Palauibacteraceae; genus Candidatus Palauibacter; species Candidatus Palauibacter soopunensis. Next base: position 18,949 of record NZ_CANPVT010000007.1, on the reverse strand, counting down.
CCGGTCCTACCCGATGGCGAGCGTGTCGAAGGTCCCCATGGCGCTCGAGTTCCTGCGGCGCGTCGACCTCGGGGAGATCGATCCCGCCGAGACGGTCGTGGTGACGGTGGAGGAGTTTCGCGCGGGACACAGCCCGCTCGCCGACTGGTCGGGGGCGCGGGCCGTCCGCCTCACGGTGGACAGCCTCTTCTCGCTCATGCTCGCCCAGTCGGACAACACGGCGACCGACGTGATCCTCAACATGTCGGGCGGACCGGAGGCCGCCACGCGCCACGTCCGCCGGCTGGGCGTCGAGGGCGTGCGCGTCGACCGCTCCGAAGCCCGCACGTTCGCGGACCTCGTCGGCCTCCCGGACACGATCCCGGAGAGCGAGCTGTATCGCTACCAGTACTTCCGGCTGCGCGATGACCTGCCCGACGCGCACCGCCAGGCGGCGCGCGAGCGCTACGGGACGGACCCGCGGGACACGGCCACGCCGGCGGGGATGACGGACCTCCTGCTCACGATCCACGAGGGCAAGGGACTCACCCCCGAATCGCGCGCCTGGATCCTCGACGTCCTGAACCGGTCGCGGTCCGGATCCGGGCGGATGCGGGGCCGGCTGCCGCGGTCGACCTTCGTCGCGCACAAGACGGGGACGATGGGCGGCGCCATCAACGACGTGGGGATCGTCGCCCTGCCGGATGGCGCGGGGCACCTCATCGTCTCGGTGTTCGTGAACACGCTTCGGCGCCCGACGTGGCGGCGGGAACGCACCATCGCGGAGATGACGCGTCTCCTGTACGACTACTTCAGGGAGGAATTCAGGGAACGGGGAGCCGCGGTCGCGCTCTCGAGGCGATTCGGCACTCCCTGCGTCTCGTAGCAGCCGGTCTTGCCGCGGACCGACAGGAATCCGGCGGACTGCTAGGAGCTCCGGTTGCCGTTGGCGAAGATCCGGTACAGCGCCGCCCAGCCCACGGCGATGTACACGAACCGCGCGAGGGGGCCGAAGGCCGCGGCCACGAAGTTGAATCCGATGAGGCCGATCAATCCCCAGTTGAGGGCGCCGGCCAGCAGCAGCGCGTTCGCCACTCTGTTGCAGCTCTTGCCGTTCATGTATCTCTCCCGACTGAACCTGGTGGCGGGGGCCGGGCGCGGGGCGCGGAACCCCTTCCGGCGACCCGGCATGGTACGAAAACATAGTACGAACGAAGCCCGGTCGGGTTTCGTGCCGCCCGAATGCGCTCGGACGGGGTCTTCAGCGCCGAGATGATGCGGAGATGATCATTTGAGACGTCGCGAGTTCGTTGCCGTCCTTTCCGGCATGCTCGGCGTGGCCGCCTGCGGAGGCAGTTCCGGGCCCGGATCGGCACCGACGGAGCCGCCTCCACCGCCCCCTCCCCCACCGGGGGGGCCGGTGCCGGGCGCGAACGTGACCGTCAACATCGAGGACAACGCCTTCGTCGACCCGTCGGGGGGCCGCAACGGCGACGCCCAGGTAACGATCCGCCGCGGCGAAACGGTGGGCTGGCGGCACGTGGGCGCCAACCCGCACACGGTGACCTCGACCAGCGTGCCCTCGGGCGCGCGGGCCTTCGACAGCGGAACGTTCGGCAACAACGAGACCTTCACCGTCACGCCGAGCGTGCCGGGTACGTACGTCTACCACTGCGCCACGCACCCGAGCATCATGGTGGGCGCCCGCATCATCGTCACCTGACGCGCCGGTCCGCCACCCGACCCTGCCCGGTTCGACCCCACTCCGATTCAACCCCTCCCGATTCAACCCTGCCCGAGACGCGCGTGTCGTCTATCTGAACCTCGCTTGAACCTCGGCCGCGAGCAGACGGCCACTACCCGGGATCGACGCGGATACAGCGGACACCGATGACACGCATGCGCCACGTTCGGCGGCTCTCGGGGCCAAGTGTCGCCCTTGCCGTACTTCTCCCCTGCGGAACCGGCGAAGTCGCGGCCCAGGACGGCAGTGGCTCCACCATACAGGCAACGCGGCTGACCGCCGACGAGCGCATCGATCTCGACGGCCGCATCGAGGAATCGGTGTGGGGGCGCATCGAGGCGATCAGCGACTTCCGGCAGCGCGAACCCGTCGAGGGCGGCACCCCGTCGCATCCCACGGAAGTCCGCGTCGCCTATGATCGCGACAACCTGTATATCGCGGCGATCCTGTTCGACGAGCCCGACCACATCCTCGCCCGCCAGCGCGCGCGCGACGCGTTTCTGTTCACGGACGACCGGTTCGCCTGGGTGCTCGACACGTTCGGGGACGGCCGCACCGGCTACCACTTCGAGACGAACGCGGCCGGCGCCCTCAGCGACGGTCTCATCACGGGCACCGGGGGACGCGGCGGCGGTGGTGGCGGCGGCGGCGGGTTCGGGGGCGTCAACCGCTCGTGGGACGGAATCTGGGAAGTGCGCACCGCGCGCCGTCCCGACGGGTGGTCCGCGGAGATCCGGATCCCCTTCCGCACGCTGAACTTCGTCCCGGACGGCGGGAGCTGGGGCATCAACTTCCTGCGCTCGATCCGGCGCCACAACGAGGAGGTCCTGTGGCGCGGATACGGGCGGAACGAGGGTCTGAACCGCCTCGTGTTCGCGGGTGAACTGGCCGGACTCGAGGGCCTCTCGCAGGGCATCGGCCTGGAGGCGGTGGCTTCGGGAATCGGCAGTTGGCGCAACACCCCCGACAACGCGGACCCGACGACGTTCCCGCGCGACATTAGCCTCGACCTCAACTATAGCGTGACGCCGAGCCTCCGCGCCTCCTTCAGCGTCAACACGGACTTCGCCGAGGTGGAGAGCGACCAGCGCCGCGTCAATCTCACGCGCTTCCCGCTCCGCTTCCCGGAGCGGCGCGACTTCTTCCTCGAGGGCTCGAGCGTGTTCACGTTCGCCCCCCGCAGCGGCCCGCAGCCTTTCTTCTCGCGACGGATCGGGATCGAGGGCGGCCAGCAGATTCCCATCGACTACGGGCTCCGCCTCACCGGCCAGCTCAACGGCGTCGACCTCGGCTTCTACCAGATGGGCACGGGCACCCACTCGTACGCCCCGGAGGATGCATTCGGGAACGCGGCCGAGCCGGACCCCGCGGACCTGATACGTTTCGAGAGGGAGGCCTTCACGGTCGCCCGGGCCCGGGTCCCCATCTTCGAGCAGTCGGCCATCGGAGCCATCTACACGAGGCGGACCACCGCGGCCGACGCGGGCGGCGTCCTGCCGGCGGACCGGCATACGCTCGGCGCGGACCTCGACTATCGGACGAACAGCCTGTTCGGGAACCAGAATTTCGAGGCCGAGGCGTTCATGGTCTGGAACTCGAATCCGGATCCGGCCGTGTCGCGGAGCTTCCAGGATCTCTCCGCCTGGGGGGCCCGGATCAACTTCCCCAACGACCTCTGGTCCGGGCACGTCTCCTACCGGGAGTTCGGCGACGACTACAGTCCGGCGGTCGGGTTCGTGGCCCGGAACGACTTCCGCCGCGTGGAACCGCGCATCGGGTGGGCTCCCCGTCCGGCCATCGACTGGATCCGGCAGGTGGAGGTTTCGGTCCAGTTGAGGAATCTGTGGGAGATGGGGTCCATGATCCTCGAGGAGCAGGAACTCCAGCTGAACTTCATCGACATCGACTTCGAGAGCGGCGACAACGTGAGCTTCGAGGCGGTGCGGACGTACGAGTTCCTCGACCGGCAGTTCGAGATCAGCGACGGCATCGACATCGTGCCGGGCGACTACACGACCTGGGACTACCGGATTCGCGGCCGGACGACGAGCCGCCGTCCCGTGTCCGTCCGCGGCGGGGCCAACTTCGGAGGCTTCTGGAACGGCGACCGGGTGCGGGTCGACCTGAACGCGAACTTCCGGCCGAACCCCGGGATCAACCTGGAGACGGGCTACGAGCGCAACGCCGTGTACCTGCCCCAGGGGGATTTCGTCACGAACCTCTATCGCCTCGAGGGCTCGTGGGATCCGACTCCGTGGGTCGGCGTGACGAACCAGTTCCAGTACGACGATGTGAGCCGCGTGCTGGGGCTGTTCATGCGCTTCCGCTGGATCCTGAAGCCGGGTAACGACCTCTTCCTCGTCTACACCCACAACTGGCGGAACCTGGAGTCCGGGCTGCTCGATGAACCGGACGATGCGGACCTGATGGGGTGGATGGACCTGAGGACCCTCTCGCGCGGCGCCTCGATCAAGCTGAACTACACCTACCGCTTCTAGCGCCGCCGGCAGCGCTCGCGCGGCCGGCGGCCCGCCCCTCGCTTCCGGGCTACCCTCCGAACGCCTCGAAGAAGGCGAGTTCGTGGCGCATTGCCTCGGCATAGGCCTCCGACGCCCGCTCCGGCAGGTCCGCGGCCAGATCGTCGAGCAACCTCTCGAGTTCCGCGGCGAGCCCCTCGAAGTCCGGCGAGGCATACGTCTCGATCCAGTCGCGATAGGGGTTCTGCGTGTGATCTCCCGCCTCGAGACGCCGTCCGAGCCAGGCATAGAGCCGCATGCAGGGCGTCATGGCGGCGAGAATCTCGCCCGCTTCGGCATGCCACGCCGTGCGGGCGAGGAAGTCCGTGTAGCCCTTGGCGGCGGCGTTCGGCTCGACGCGGTCGAGATCGATGTCGAGTCGTTCGGCGTACGCGCCGTGAAGTTCGAGTTCGTCGAGCACGCCCTGCATGAGGGCGTGCATCCGGCGCGCGACCTCCATCCGGTCCGCGGTGCGCGCGGCGGCGAGGGCGTAGGCGCTGAAGAAGGCACCAAGGAAGAAGGCGTCCTGCGCCACGTATCGCCGGAACGCCTCCGGATCGAGCGATCCGTCGGCGAGGCCGCGGACGAACGGGGAGCGGAGGCAGGCGTCGGCGAGGCCGGCGTTCCGGGCCCAGAGCACCCGGTGGAGCGGTTCCGCCATCCGTCTCCGAGCGCTAACTGAACAACGTGCCCACGGCTTCGGGGGGCGCGTGGAAGTGGAAGCGCGGGACCGGGGCGCGGAACACGGAGCCGTCGCGGCGCCGGAAGTGGTAGAACCCCTCCATGTGACCCGTCGGCCCCCGCAGGATGCAGAAGCTGTTGTACCGGTGCGAATCCCCCGGTCGCAGCACCGGAGACTGCCCGACGACGCCCTCGCCCTCCACCTCGTGGTCGCCGGCCACGAGATCGTGGATCAGCCAGTGGCGCCAGAAGAGTTGCGCGGTCTCGTCCCCGACGTTCTCGATCGTGATGTGGTAGGCGAATACGTACCGCCACGACGCGGGATCCGAGTGTTCGGCCACGTACTCCGGCCGCACGCGGATGGCCATCGCGTCCGCGACGATGGGGGGAACGCCGGCATCGGGGGTGGTCTCGTGAGGGGCCATTCGAGCGGAGGATACGCCGTCACCGTTGCGCGGGCCACGTCTCGCGCCGCAGAGTATCAGTGCATCGTTTTGTTCGGGCCGCACTCCCGGTTCGCGGACGACGGCCGGGCGACAGGGACTCGAGGGAGCATGGAGGAAGCGATGGATTCCCAGCACACGTTCTCACGCCGACACTTCGTGGGCGGCGCCGCCGCGGCCCTGGGCGTTGCGGGCCTGAACCCGACCGGGGTCATCGGCGCCGGACTCAGGCCGCCCCCGAAGGGCGTCGAGCCGCTCGACCCCTACGACGATCTCGCCAAGCTCTCCTCCAACGAGAACCCGTACGGGCCCTCGGAGAAGATGCTGGAGGCGATGAAGGGGGCCTGGAAGTACTCGAACCGGTACGGCTATCCCGACGGCGACATCCTCGAGAAGATCGCGGAGTCCCACGGGGTCCCCACCGATCACGTGATGATCAACGCGGGCTCCGGCGAGACGCTGCGCGTGGCGGGCCTCGCCTTCCTGCGCCACGAGGAGAAGGTCGTCGGCGTTTCGCCCACGTACCTGACCGTCTACCGGACCGCCTCCGGGATCGACGCGGACGTGATCGAGCGCCCGCTCCTGCCCGACTACACGCAGGACATCGACGACCTCATCGAGGTCACGAACCGAAACTATCGCGATGTGGGCATGGTCTACATCTGCAATCCCAACAACCCCACCGGCGTCATCGTGCCGGGGGACGACATCCGGCGCCTGCTGGACGGGATTCCGGAAGACGTCCCCGTCCTCATCGACGAGGCGTACCACCACTTCATCGAAGACCCGCGCTACGAGACGGCCGTCCCCTACATCAAGGAAGGCCGCAAGGTGCTCGTGACGCGCACCTTCTCGAAGATCTACGGGCTGGCGGGCATGCGTCTCGGCTACGGGATCGCGCCGCCCGACATGATCGACCAGATGCGGGACTACGCGACGGGCAGCGTGAACGCGCTCGTGAAGTGGGGCGGCGTCGCCGCGCTCGAAGACAAGGAGTACGAGGCCTGGATCAAGGAGACCTCCAACACGCTCCGCGACCAGACGGCCGACGTCCTCAGGGGCCAGGGCTTCGACGTGCTCCCGTCGGAGACGAACTTCTTCATGGTCCGAACGGGACGGCCGACGGCCGAGGTCAGGGCCGAGTTCCGCAAGCACGAGGTGGCCGTGGGCCGCGACTTCCCGCCCATGCTGGACTGGCTGCGCGTCTCGGTCGGGACGGAAGACGAGATGAACCGCTTCCTGACGGCGTGGAACGAGATCTTCCCCGACGGCATGACCGCGGCGGACAGCAATAGCGGCTCGTAACGCCCGGCGCATTCACATGCCGGGAACACGCCAGGGACTCCCTGGGCCGAACAGGCACGGCATGGGGCTGTGGCTCGCGCTTGGGGGCGTCATCCTGCATCTGACGGTCGCGGCACCGGCCGGGGCCCAGTTGGACCCGAACGCCATCATCGATCGGGCGGACCGGCTGCTGCGCGGTGAGTCCAGCCGGGGCGTCGCGACGATGGAGGTCGTGACCGAGCATTGGGAGCGGCAGATGACGATGGAGATCTGGTCGCTCGGCACGGACTATTCGCTCGTCCGCCTGCGGGCGCCGCGGAGGGAAGCCGGAACGGCGACTCTGAAGGCCGCCGAGGACATCTGGAACTACCTCCCCAAGGTCGATCGGACGATCAAGGTTCCTGCCTCGATGATGGGCGGATCGTGGATGGGATCGCACTTCACGAACGACGACCTGGTCAAGGACAGCAGGCTCGTCGAGGACTACGACATCGAACTCGTGTTCGACGGAGAGGATGCGGATGGCGTGGCCGTCTGGGACTTTCGCCTGACTCCCAGGCCGGAGGTGCCCGTCGTCTGGGGACACATCGACTACCGGATCCGGCAGTCCGACGACATGCCGGTCCGGGCGGAGTTCTTCGACGAGAACGGCGAACTGGCCAGGACCATAGAGCACGGCGACTACACCGAGTTCAGAGGGCGGATCGTTCCCAGGGTCATGAACATGTACCCGGCGGACAAGCCGGACGAACGCACGACGATCCGCTACGAGGAGCTTGAGTTCGACATCGACGTCGATCCATCCTTCTTCTCGCTCCGGACCCTGCAGCGCGGGAGGTAGCGCCGCGTGACGGGCCGGTTGTGGCGAATCGGGTGGCGCAACCTCGGCCGTAACCGGAAGCGAACCGCTCTCACCGCGCTCGGCCTCGGGGTCGGCTACTTTGCCGTGGTGTTCATGGTCGGATGGGCCGAGGGGGTCTCGACGGGACTCGTCGAGAACGCCACGTCGCTCGTCAGCGGACCGATCGAGATCCACGATGCCGACTACCGGCCCGAGCGCAGCCTGTACGAGACCATCGGCGGCCGCGAGGGTGCCGACGTGGGGGAGATCCTGCGCACCATCGAGGCCGATCCCTCGGTCGTGACCGCCGCCCCGCGCGTGTACGCGAGCGGGCTCGTGAGTACCGGCGAAGCGGCAGAGTCACGGGGAACCGAATCACGGCAAGAAACGACGTAAGTTCAATCAGGACTGCACGATCTGCCATTCTTGCCGTTGGCCACGTTGGGTCGTGTCGGCTCGCGAAAGCCGGAAAGTCGCACATGAATGGCGGGAATCCCGCCCGCGTCGGGTTCTCAGGAGCGCGGACCAGAGGATGGGTCCCCAGCGAACCAAAACTCGGCCAAACGCTGCCGCAGGATGTCAGGACTTCCGAGTTCGCATTCCCACACTACGAAGACATCGTACCCCGCGCCCCGCAGGGACATGATCTTTTCCTGGTCGCGCTCGGCATTACGCCGCAGTTTAGCGCGCCAGAACGCGTTGTTTCGGTGCGGTATGCGACCTCGTGGACAATCCTCGTGACGATGCCAGAAGCAGCCATGCACGAAAGCTGCTTTCCGGCGAGCCTTGTTGGCGATGTCCGGGGTTCCCGGAAGACTCCTCACGTTCCGCCGATACCGCGCGCCGATCGACCACAGCATCTTGCAGACCGCATCTTCCGCGGCGGTCCGTTCTCGCCGCACCCGTTTCATGAGCGCGGATCGGCGAGGAGTGGTCTGGATCCGGGCCATACGCTCGGTCAGATCCTCTCTACGATGCCTTCCAGAAGATCCAGTTTCTTGCTGGCCTTCAAATACTCCGAGTATGCTTCCTCCGCACCACGGATCAGGGTATCGTAGTAGATCACCCGACTACCGGGAGACACTGCCGTCATCGACGCCTTGAGACGCTCCGGATTGTCGTCCTGTTCCTGTATCGGCTTTCCCAGCACAAACACGACTTCGATGTCGGGGAAACCGTCTACCTGCTTGAGCAGGATCTTCTTCAGCTTGTCGACGTATGTTTGCCCCTGCGCCACCAAATCCAAGAGCTTGAGCGCGCGCCCGGCCCGCTTCAATTCCACGATGATGTGCTTGCCAGCGTTCGTCCGGTAGGCGATGTCGACACGGCTCAGTTTCTCCTTCTCGGTCAGATCGTCAGTGATTACGCCGACCTCGCGCAAGCGAGACTCGATCAGTTCGCTGCCCGTTGCGCGCTCCCATGCTGGATCGAGCAACCACAGGTGATCGAAGAGATACTGTTGCAACACCTTCTCGATAACGTTCTTATCGACCAGGCCTTGGAATTCTCGGACGGCCTCCAAGCGTGACTTGACAATGTCGCGATACAGCGCCGCTTCCAAGGCGTCGCGGTCGGCCAGGACGCGAAGCAGTTTGTCGACGTTCTCCAGATTGTCCACAAACTCGGTGGTCGATCCTCGCAGCCTCATTCGCTCGAATGCGAGAATGCCATGTCGGTACAACAGCTTTCGATCGTCGTCCTCGTCGATCGGCAGAGCGCTGAGCCGTGCGATCAGTTTCTCGGCGGTAGCCTTGTGACCTTCCGGTAGCGTGGCGAGCCATTCCCCAAGGGCAGGAGACACTTCCTTTGCCCGCTTCACTTCATGCTTCCGGCGCCAATCCGTCCAACGTTTCTCGACGAGCGAGAGACTGGATCGGAGGAACGACAGTAGCGCTTCATAACGAGGATCGTCCTCTTGAATCCGTTGTCGGTCGCTCGTGGCGATGTCGGGACGGTCGTCTCGGTCGAGGAATTCGGCCTCGATCTGCCCCGTGAGGTACTTGGTGTACAGGCGGCCATCGTTCACCTTGTCGAGGATATTTTCGTGGAAGAGGCGTCCCCTCGCGAAGACGACGATGCCATTGAGATTGCCGGCTTCCTTGCTGTCCAACTGCTTTGGTTTGCGGGCGGTGCCCAGCCATCCCCGCACCGCCCAACTCTTTTCCCAATCTGGAGACCGCTCGGGAAGGTGTTCGCTCTCGACCACGTTCGGTATGGCCGATGGTGGGGGTTGGTAGTCGCCGAAGGCCCACAGGAATTGGGCGATAGACAGATCGCCACGGTCGGCGGCAGTGATCGGCTCACCGTCGATGGCTACTCGGAAGCGATGCAGCTCGCCGATGATCGAGAAGCGTCGGGCCAACCTCATTCGAAGTGCAGTCACGCCGGGCGTGAGCCGAGTTCGCTTGATCTCCTTGAGGACGATCCGAGTACCCTGGGAAACCTCGATCTCTTCTCGTGGAAGGGGTTCAGGACGATATGACCGGTCACCCCGTTCGAGGGATTGGCGGATCCCCTCGACCGTCATGCGAAGGCCATGAGCCTCGCCGTTCTTCGCGGACTGGACGTCGATCACGTTCGCGATGGAAAACAACGACAGCTTGCCGAGACCCTTGCGTCCCATCACGGGCCTCTTCCTCTTGGCCGTGACGCTACCGTCAGTGCCGTCATCGCGGCGGCGATACCCTACACGAAGATACTTGTCGTTGATGTCGGCTACCGACATCCCCACGCCGTCGTCTGAGATCGCGATCCATTTGTGGTTTGGATCAACCTCGATTTCCACCTGCTCCGCATCGGCGTCCCATGCGTTGGCAACCGCCTCGGTCAAGACGGCCGCGATGTTGCTGTAGAGGTTGATGCCGAGATGTTCGACGACGTTGAGGTCGACGGTCATCTCGTATGGCGATGGCGCAGGTGAGACGGCCGAATCGTTGCTATCGCCAACGTTGGTGTCGGTCATGCCGGGCTCCCTTGGGCTCGGAGATGGTCTTCAACGTGGCTCACCAGACTGCTCCCGATCGCGTGTCCAAGGTTGACCGGAACCGCGTTGCCGACCAAGCGACCGATCGTCTTTGCGGCTATCCGCTCGCCTGGCTGTACGAACCGGTATCTCTCGGGGAAGCTCTGAAGTATCGCCCCTTCGCGCAGGGAAATGGCCCGATCCTGTTCCGGGTGGCCGAATCGCCCATTGCCGAATCCGAAGTACTGCGTCGTCATCGTGGGGGACGGGTGATCCCATTCCATGCGGCCGTACACGCTCGGATAGGTGCGCCCCTCAGGCTTCCGATGGCATTTGGCTATCAACGCTTCGTCCCAATCGCGCCACGTCCCGCCCGGCTTGGAGGCGCGGATCCGCTGAACATTTAGAGGTGACAGTCGGCAGGATCGGTGTAGCGCGTCCGTGCTGGACTCTCCACCGGCGTGGATGGGTGGCATGTCGGCGATGGCGTCCCTGACCGTCGGACGACGGGCATCGGGTGTGGTCGGGGGCACCAAGTTGATAGGGCCGAGGATTGAGGCGAGCACGACAAGACGCCGCCTGCTCTGAGGCACGCCGTAGTCGGCGCAATCGACGATCGTCGTTGCGACGGAAAACCCTTCGCCCCGCAGGGTATCCATGAAGTCGGAAAACACCTGCTCCCGCTGGAGCATCGGGACGTTCTCCATGGTGACGATGTGAGGCTTCGCCTCCCTTACCAACCGACCGAAATGGTCCAAGAGATTCCACCGAACGTCTGAGGTGCGTGACCGAGATCGGCTATAGGTCGAGAACGGCTGGCACGGCGCACACCCGGCCACGAGTCGGTAGGACGAGCCGTGGAACGCACTCGGAAAGTCGTCCGCCGTGACTTCCTCGATAGGTTTCTGGAGAAAGGTCGCCGCGTTGTTGTACGTGTAGGGATATCGGCATACGGAATCGATATCGACGCCCAGCGTTACGTCGATTCCCGACTCTTCGAGTCCGCGTGTGAGCCCGCCGGCTCCGCAGAAGAGATCGACCGCGCAGACGGAGGAGTCGGTTCCGCCTTGATTCGGGGAGGTGGAAGCATCCGGCGCCGCTTGAGGGGTGTCGGTCCCAAGCACGTCACTCATCCGGCCATCCCCTTTCCTGGCCGCTTCCTCTCCGCCGTCGTCCGCATCGACGGGTCCGAGTCAGCTTGGACGCCGGAGATGTACCAGCGCATCAACTCACGAACGACCTGGGCGGCAGGTCGGTGTTCCATGCGGCAGGCATCATTGAATGCCCGCCGCAACTCTTCCGAGAGCCGGATCTTGAATGCGACGTTCTTGCGGGCCATGCTCCAAGTGTACCCGTTGTGCCCACGTTTGGGTAGATCCCGTGTTGTCGTCCGGCGGGCGACATCCTAGACTTCGATAATGATCGCGGTCCTCCGACAGCGCCGTCTGAAGGCGCTCCAAGAGGGCAGCACAGCCCGGAGGACCGCCCTTCCGAGCGTCTGGATCCCCTGCGAACGAGGAGAACATCATGGCCACGCACGACCCGCCGCATCCGGGCGGCATCGTGAGGCGGCAGTGCCTCGAACCGCTGGGGCTGACGGTGACCCGTGCCGCCGAGGGGCTGGGCGTCACGCGTCAGGCGCTGTCGGAGTTGTTGAACGGGCATACCGGGATCTCGGTCGATATGGCGATCCGGCTGTCGAAGGCGTTCGGTTCGACGCCGGAGACGTGGCTGGGGATGCAGATGGCCTACGATCTGTGGCAGGCGCGGGGCCGCGCGGGCGAGATCGCGGTCGAGCGCTTCGCCGTGGCCTGACGACCACAACCAACCGGCAAGAGCCCCGTGCCACTGACGCCCGAGCAGCAAGCCCGCGAGGAGATCGACGGGCAGCTTGAGGCCTGCGGGTGGACGGTTCAGGACTTCTCGTCCATGGACATCCACGCCGGGCGCGGCGTGGCCGTTCGGGAGTACCCGCTGAAATGGGAGAAGGGCGGGGAGATCAAGTCCGGTTCCGCCGACTACCTGCTCTACGCCGACGGTCGCGCCATCGGCGTCATCGAGGCCAAGCCTGCCGGACACACCCTGGAAGGCGTGTTGCCCCAGTCCGAGAAGTACACGGAGGGACTGGACCAGCGGGTTCCGGCTTGGAGCTGCCCGCTTCCGTTCGCCTACGAGTCCACCGGCAAGGTCACGCAGTTCACTAACGGACTCGACCCGGAACCGCGAAGCCGGGAGATCTTCACGTTCCACCGCCCAGAGGAGCTTATCCGGCTTCAGGGGTTGGGAGACGCGCAGCTGCGCGCCGAACTCCGCCGAATGCCCGCCCTACCCAAGGGCCGCCTGTGGGACGTGCAGCACGACGCGATCCGAGAGCTTGAGCGGTCGCTGGCTCACGGCCGTCCGCGCGCCCTGATCCAGATGGCGACGGGTAGCGGAAAGACCTTCACGGCGGTCACGGCCTGCCACCGGCTCATCAAGCACGCCGGGGCGGAGCGCATCCTGTTCCTCGTGGACCGCAACAACCTCGGCAAGCAGACCTTGAGGGAGTTCCAGGAGTTCCGGGATCCCGGCTCGGCGTACACCTTCTCCGACGAGTTCCCGGTCCAGCGCTTGAGCGGCAACAGGATCAAGGCGTCCAGCAAGGTGGTCATCACGACCATCCAGCGCCTCTACTCGATGCTGAAGGGCGATTCCGAGTACGATCCGGCCAACGAGGACGAGTCGCTGTTCGAGTCGGGCGGTCCGCTTGGCGGCGAGCCCGTCCCGGTCGAGTACACGCCGGGTCTGCCACCTGAGCACTTCGACTTCATCGTGATCGACGAGTGCCACCGCTCGATCTACAACGTCTGGCGGCAGGTGATCGAGTACTTCGACGCCTTCCTCATCGGCCTGACCGCGACCCCGAGCCCGCAGACCGTCGGGTTCTTCAGGAACAACGTCGTGCAGGACTACTCGCACATGAAGGCCGTGGCGGACGGGATCAACGTTGGCTACGACATCTACCGCATCAAGACCAGAATCACCGAGGAGGGCGGAGCCGTGCTGGCCGAAGCCGGGACGTACGTGCCCAAGCGCGACCGGCGCACCCGCGAGACGACGCACGCGGAGCTTGAGGCCGACCTTACCTACACGGCGAACCAACTCGACCGCGACGTGGTCGCGCCGGACCAGATCCGGCTCGTCGCGCGCACCTTCCGCGACCATCTGTTCACGAAGATCTTTCCCGGCCGCACGGAGGTTCCGAAGACGCTCGTGTTCGCGAAGACCGACAGCCACGCCGACGACATCGTGAAGGTTCTCAAGGAGGAGTTCGGCAAGGGCAACGAGTTCTGCCGGAAGATCACATCGAAGACGACCGGTGCCTCGCCGGAGGACCTGCTGAGCAGCTTCCGCAACTCCTACAACCCGCGCATCGCCGTCACCGTGGACATGATCGCGACCGGCACCGACGTGAAGCCGCTCGAATGCCTGCTGTTCATGCGCAACGTGAACTCGGCGGGCTACTTCGAGCAGATGAAGGGCCGCGGCGTGCGCGTCATCGAGCCGGGCGACCTGCGGAAGGTCACCCCGGACGCGGAGCACAAGACGCATTTCGTGATCGTCGATGCGGTCGGCGTGTGCGAGCGCGACAAGACGGTGTCGCCGCCGCTGGAGCGCCAGCCGTCGGTCAGCATGAAAAGGCTGCTTCAGATGGCGGCGATGGGGATGGCGCACGCGGACCTCGTATCGAGCCTGGCCTCGCGGTTGGCCCGGCTCGGGCGGCGGGTGGACGAGAGCCAGTCGGCGCGGATCGCGAAGGAGGCGGGCGGGGCGAGCCTCGCGGCGCTCACGGGCGCGCTGCTGACCAGCATCGACGCTCAGGGCACGCGCATGGCCGCCGTCGAGCGGTTCGGTCTCGCCGAGGACGACGATCCGACCCCGGAGCAACTGGACACCGTGGAGCGCGAGCGCATGGCAGAGGCGCTCAAGCCGTTCACCAAACCGGGGCTGAGGAAGGCGATCGTCGAGATCGCCCAGAGCCTCTACCAGATCATCGACGAGTCGGCCATCGACGTGCTCCTCGACTTCGGGCACAGCGAGGCCGCCGTCGAGAGCGCCCGGTCCAAGCTGGACGACTTCAAGCGGTTCATCGAGGAGAACAAGGACGAGATCGAGGCGCTCCGCATACTGTACAGCCGTCCGTACCGCGCGGGGCTCCGGTATCGGCACGTCAAGGAGCTTCGCGACGCGCTCCGGAGTCCGCCGGTCGGGATCCACGACCCCGAGAACGGGTTGTGGCGGCTCTACGAGGCGCTGGAGCCGGACAAGGTGGAAGGCAGGGGCGGAAGCGCGCTTGTGGACCTTGTGGCCATCGTGAGGCACGCGATCGAGCCCGGCGGGACGCTCGTCCCGGTCGCCGAGCAGGTGGAAGCCCGCTACCGCGAGTGGCTCGCGGAGAAGGAGCACGTCGGACAGACCTTCACGCCCCGCCAGCGGCAATGGCTGGACGCGATCAAAGACCACATCGCGAGCAGCCTGCGGATCGAGCCGGACGACTTCGAGGACGTGCCGTTCAACCAGTGGGGTGGACTCGGCGGCGTGTACCGGGCGTTCGGTGACGACCTGAACCCTCTGCTGGCCGAACTCAATGACAGGCTAGCGGCATGAGTGGGGTGCCGGAAGGGTGGATGCGAGTCCAGATGCAGGATCTGGTCAGCATTAATCCAGCGAGGATCCAACCCGATCTTGAGGACCGCACCCCGCTGGTGTTCGTCCCCATGCCAAAGGTAGCCGAGGACTTCCGAGGAATCGACGTTTCCGGCCGACGCCCGTTCTCTTCGATCAAGCGGGGATACACTCAGTTTCGACCGGGCGATGTGCTCTTTGCCAAGATCACGCCGTGCATGGAGAACGGAAAGATCGCCATCGTTCCAGAGATTCAACCGCCCCTCGGATACGGGTCTACCGAGTTCTTCGTGATGCGGCCGCGGGCCGATGGTCTTGATCGTTGGATAGCTTACAGCGTTGCACGGTCTTCCTTCCGGCAACTGGCTCGCGAAAACATGCAGGGCGCCGTTGGGCAACGGCGTGTGCCCAAGGTCTGGCTGGAAGACGCCTCGATCCCCCTTGCCCCCCTCCCCGAACAACACCGCATCGTCGCCAAGATCGAGTCGCTGTTCGCGAGACTGGACGAGGGCGTGGCCGCGCTCAAGCGCGCCGAGGCCAATCTGGAGCGCTACCGCGCGTCCGTCCTCAAGGCCGCCGTCGAGGGCAGGCTGACCGAGGAATGGAGACGCGAGAATCCGCCCACCGAGACCGGCGAAGACCTGCTTCGGCGTATCCTGGCCGAACGGCGGAAGCACTGGGAGGCCGAACAACTCGCGAAGTTCAAGGCCAAGGGCAGGAAGCCGCCGCGTAACTGGAAGGCGAAGTACAAGGAGCCCGTGGCACCGGACACGAGCGGGTTGCCGGAACTGCCGGAAGGGTGGTGCTGGGCGACGGTTGATCAGGTTTCGGCGGTGACGGGCGGGTTGACCAAGAACCCTTCAAGGAGTCGGCTCCCGATCCGGTATCCCTATCTCCGCGTGGCGAATGTCTACGCCGACGAGATCAGGCTGGATGATGTACGGACGATAGGAGTGTCGGAAAAAGAGCTTGATCGCGTGCTGCTACGCTCCGGAGACCTCTTGGTCGTCGAAGGCAACGGAAGCGCCGACCAAATCGGCCGCGTCGCCCAGTGGCAGGGCGACTTGGCACCGTGCTGCCACCAGAATCACCTAATCAAGGTGCGCTGCCCCATTTCGGCGTGTCGGTCCCGATGGATGCTGTTGTGGCTCCTCTCGCCCCTCGGTCGGCGGACCGTGTTGGCAGTGGCAAGCTCAACGTCTGGTCTTCACACGCTCAGTCTCTCGAAGGTCAGGGCTCTTCCCGTTCCCTTGGCACCCATGCCGGAGCAAGCCTGCGCGGTCAGACTCGCCGACGCCCTTTCTGACGCGGCACGGGTCGTTCAAGGACAGATTGAAGCCGAAGCCGGCATCAAGGTCTCCGCCCTTCGCCAATCCATCCTGAAGCGCGCCTTCGAGGGCCGCTTGGTCCCGCAGGATCCTGCCGACGAGCCCGCTTCCGTCCTCTTGGAGCGGATCCGGGCCGAACGGGCGGTGGAACGGAAGCGGCGGAAGCGTCGCGCCATCCAACGAAAACGCCAACCCAAGAGCCGAGTCCCCTGATGCCGAACGACACCCGGCAGATCGTCAACAAGGCGTGGAGCTTCGCCCACCTGCTGCGCGACGACGGCCTGTCCTACATGGCCTACACGGAGCAGATCACCTTCCTGCTGTTCCTGAAGATGGCGCACCAGCGGACGCAGCCGCCCTGGAACCGCCCGCCCATCGTGCCGGATGGACTCGACTGGCCCAGCCTTCTCGCCCGCGACGGCGAGGAATTGGAGACGCACTACCGGCGCATCCTGACCGAACTTCCGAGGCGGGGAGGGATGCTGGGGGAGATCTTCAAGAAGGCCCGGCAGGAGATCCAGAACCCGGCGACGCTGAAGCGCCTGATCGTGGACCTGATCGACCCCGAGGACTGGATGTCGATGCACGCGGACGTGAAAGGCGACATCTACGAGGGCCTGCTTGCCAAGTCGGCCCAGGAGTCGCCGAAGGGCGCGGGCCAGTACTTCACGCCCCGCGAACTCATCAAGGCCATCGTGGATTGCGTGCGGCCGGGGCCGGACGACACCGTTTGCGATCCCGCCTGCGGAACAGGCGGATTCCTGCTCGCCGCGCACGACCATGTGGTCCGCGAGCACGGGAGCACGCTCGACCCCGACCAGAAGGCTCACCTGCGGACGGGCTTCGTGCAGGGCTGGGAGATCGTGCCCGCGACCGCCCGGCTCTGCATCATGAACCTGTACCTGCACGGGATCGCCCCGGACGAGTCCCCGATCCGGTCGGGAGTGGACAGCTTGGCGAACGATCCCAACGACCGCTTTTCGATGGTGCTCACCAACCCGCCGTTCGGGAAGAAGAGTAGCGTCCGGATCGTGAACGAGGAGGGCGAACTGGAGACGGAGTCCGACACCTACGAGCGTCAGGATTTCTGGACCACCACCAAGAACAAGCAACTCAACTTCCTCCAGCACGTGAAGACGCTGCTCGGGATGCACGGCACCTGCGCCATCGTGGTGCCGGACAACGTCCTGTTCGAGGGCGGTGCTGGCGAGACGGTGCGGCGGAATCTGCTCCAAGCGTTCGACGTGCATACCCTCCTCCGCCTGCCGACCGGGATCTTCTACGCCCAAGGAGTGAAGGCGAACGTCCTGTTCTTCGACGCGAAGCCCGCGCGCGAGAAGCCTTGGACGGAGCGGCTTTGGGTCTACGACCTGCGGACGAACAAGCACTTCACGCTCAAGATGAAGCCGCTCCGGCGGGCGGACCTGGACGACTTCGTGACCTGCTACCAACCGGGTGAGCGCCACAGGAGAAAGCCGACGTGGAGCCCGGAAGACGAGGGTGGCCGCTGGCGGGCGTTCGAGTACGACGAACTGGCGAAGCGCGATAAGCTGAATCTGGACCTTCTGTGGCTCAGGGACAGCGCCTTGGAGGACGGCGAGAACCTGCCCGCACCGGAGGTGTTGGCCGCCGAGATCGTCGAGGACCTGCACGCGGCGTTGGAAGCCTTCCAAGCCATCGCCGAGGAGCTTGAGCCGTCGGTTGATCCGGCATGAGGTGCTGAGGGACGGGATGAATTGGCCCGCCTGATAAGGGCCGTCAGAATACTCCGGCACCTGAACGGACTACTACTTCCCGGACCTGCCGCAATCCCAGTCGGGGAGGAGCTTCCGACCGCTTCTGGCGGCGGTGTCCGACAGCCCGGATCCCTCTCCGGAACGCCTTGGACTGTAGGATCTCTCCTACCGGTTGACTGCCCCACGAATGGTCCTCCACCGTTCGGGCATGAAGCTCGCGAAAGAACGCACCATGATCGCCCCCGCGCGGAGGACCCGAGGGGGCGCTCCGGTCCTCCGACTTGACCGTGAGTCCGTCTTCAGCGTGCCTCGGAGGTTGCATTGTCCGAACCGCTCGCCAACCGGATTGAAACCATCTGAGGATGGAATCCGTAGTGCGCCGCCCTTCGGGTTCCCGAAGCGTGAAGGACGGCCCGAGCGAACGAGTCGAAGCACCGGAGGAGTCGCAAGTAATCAGGTTGATCCACCCCAAGGCGGAACCAGTGCCCATGCCCAGCGACATGGGCGCTGGCGGGATCGTTCGCCGCTTCGGCTTCCGGAGTGCATGGACGGCCCGGCATCGCCGGTCTCCGTCCCACCGCCAGCCGCGCTTCGCGAGGTCCGTCTGAACGGGTCCCCCGGAGCGCTCGCGGAGGTATCCCGACACCGCCGCGACGGCGGCGGTCGCCGTGTCCCGGACGCCGCTCCCAAGGGCGTGTCGGGCGCGGCTTATGTCGGGCAGTATCCATCTCACAAGCGGACGCCCGTTTTTCGCGGAGCAACCTGTCTCG